>NZ_JBHVYI010000036.1:0-77097 GCF_042880975.1 Streptomyces sp. NPDC058289 | reverse complement strand
CCCGTTCCCGGCCGCGGAGGCGGCCGGGAACGGGCGGCCCGGAGGCCGCGGAGCCCCGGAGGCCGCTGCGCCGGTCCCGGACATCCCGGCGCCCCGGCAGCACGGCGGGCACCGGGACCACGCCGACGGGCGTCCCGGTGGGCAGCATCCCGGGCGGCCCCGGTCCGAGGGCGCCGAGGTGCCGCGGGAGCTGGTGCGGGAGCTGCCGGTACGGCCGGCCGACGTGTGTGCGCTGGGCCGCCGGCACGGGCGCTGGCATCCGGACAGCCCGGAGGCCCGTATCTGCGCGGGCGTCCAGGGCGGCTGACGGCCAGGCCCCGGTGCCGCTCCCCCGGGGGGCCCGGATCCCGCTACTGGTTCTGCTCCGGGAACGGCCGGGGCCCCTCCCCCGGTTCCGCCGCGAGCCGGCGCTCCAGCCGGGCGATGGCGGCCCGTACGCCGTTCCCGTACCCGTCGTCGGCCAGGGCCCCGGTGGCGGCGCGGGCCCGCGCCAGGTGGATCCTGGCCGCCTCGGGGCGCCGTAGCTTCACGTAGTCGGCGGCCAGGCTCAGGTGCAGCGACGGGTAGAAGACCCGCACGGCCGAGGGCGGACCGGGACCGTCGGAGTCGGCGTGGGCGGCGGCCAGGGCCCGCAGGTCCCAGGCCAGCTCCTCGGCGGGGTCGTCCTGGGCGTCGGCGAGGTAGTGCGCGAGCGTGCAGCGGTGCAGGGAGTCGCCCTCCGTACCGATCTCGGACCAGATCTCGCCGAGCCGGTTGCGGGCCTCCTCGCGGTCGCCGGCGTGCAGCAGGATGGCCGCTTGGCCGATCCTGGTCATGACGGCGTCCTCTGACGCCTCCTGCTGCTCCGTCAACGCGGCCTCCGGCTTGTTCCCGTCAGACCTGCTCCGGTCTGATCATCAAGACGCTAGCCGGAGGCACCTGCAATGCCGCCTAGGCGCGGTCGGTCATCGGCCCAGGTCCGGGATCCGCCAGTCGATCGGCGCATGGCCCTGGGCGGCGACGGCCTCGTTGATCTGGGTGAAGGGCCGGGAGCCGAAGAACTTCTTGGCCGACAGCGGGGAGGGGTGGGCGCCCTTGACGACCGCGTGCCGCTCCTCGTCGATCAGCGGGAGCTTCTTCTGCGCGTACGCCCCCCAGAGGACGAAGACGGCCGGGTCGGGGCGCTCGGCCACCGCGCGGATCACCGCGTCGGTGAACTTCTCCCAGCCCTTGCCCTTGTGCGAGTTGGGCTCGGCCTCGCGGACGGTGAGCACCGCGTTGAGCAGCAGGACGCCCTGCTCGGCCCACGGCATCAGATAGCCGTTGTCCGGGATCGGGGTGCCCAGCTCGGCCTGCATCTCCTTGTAGATGTTGCGCAGCGAGGGCGGGGTCTTCACGCCGGGCTGCACGGAGAAGCACAGTCCGTGGCCCTGGCCCGCGCCGTGGTAGGGGTCCTGGCCGAGGACCAGTACCTTCACCTGGTCGAACGCAGTGGCCTCCAGGGCCGCGAAGACCTGTTCGCGGGGCGGGTAGACCGGCCCGTTCGCCCGCTCCTTCTCGACGAACTCGGTGAGTTCTTTGAAGTAGGGCTGGTCCAGCTCCCCGCCGAGGACGGGGAGCCAGGACTCGGGCAGCATCTGGGTCACGGCGACAACCTCCGGTACACGTTGTTCGAGACTCACGTCTGCACGCCTGCGCGTCTGCACGCCTGCACGCTCGCGCAACTGCTTCGCGCGACTGGTCCAGAACTTACCGGTGGCCACTGACAACGCGATGCCCGCCCGCCCCGCCCGGGGGCGGTGCGGACGGGCGCGGCGGCGTACGGGCCTGCTACCAGCTGGTCTTGCGGTACAGCTCCCACAGCTGCATGACGGTCTGCGGGTCGAGCGCCCGCTCCGCGCCGGCGATGTCGTCGCGGGCGGCGACGTACAGCTTGCCCTGCCACAGGGGCAGCAGCCGGACGTCGTCGGCGAAGATCTGCTGGGCCTTCTCGAACTCGTGGATGCCGGCCGACCGGTCGCTCTCACGACGGGACTTGGGCAGGATGACGCTCAGGATCTCGTTGGACTCGTACGGGGTGCCGACCGCGTTCTCCTTGCCGACGAACGGCGCGATGAAGTTGTCCGGGTCCGGGAAGTCGGGGAACCAGCCGCGGCCGAAGACCGGGTACTCGCCCTTCTTGTAGCCCTCCTGGAAGGCCTTCCAGGGCTGCCCGCGCAGCGTGATCTTGAAGAGCCCGCTCTCGTCGAGCTGGCGCTTGAGCTCGGTGAACTCGTCCGCGGTGGAGGCGCCGTAGCGGTCGGTGGTGTACCAGAAGGTCAGGTTCACCGGCGTGGGGATCCCGGCGTCCTTGAGGGCCTTCCTGGCCTTGGCCACGTCCGGCTGGCCGTAGGAGTCGTAGAACGGCGTCTTGTGGCCGACGACCCCCTTGGGGACCATCGAGTAGAGCGGCTCGGCGGTGCCCTGGTAGACCTTCGAGACGAGCGCCCCGCGGTCGACGATCTGCGCGATCGCGCGGCGCACCTCGACCTTCGCGACCTGCGGGTCGGTGGGGTTGAAGATCAGGTAGCGGATCTCCGCGCCGACGTTCTCGACGACCTGGACGCCCGCGTCGTGCGAGGCGGGGGCCTGGAGGTCCTTGACCTCGTCGGCGGAGAGGCCGCGGTAGGTCGCGTCGATCTCCTTGCCCTTGAGGGCAGCGATCATCTTCTTGGAGTCCGCGAAGTAGCGGATGGTGACCCCGCCGTTGCGGCGGTTGGCGAAGCCGTTGTAGCTCTCGTTGCGGTTCAGGACCGCCTCGCCGCCCTCTTTGTACGACTCGAGGGTGTACGGGCCGGAGCCGGTGACCTTGTCGCCCTCGCGCAGCTTGTCGGCCGGGTACTGCTTCGGCGAGACGAGCGAGGCGGCCGGGGAGCCGAGCACGAAGGGGAAGGTGGCGTCCGGGGTGTTCAGGTGGAAGACCACCGTCTGCGAGTCCGGGGTCTCGATCTTGTCGAGGCTGCCGAAGAGGGCCTTGGGGCCGGAGGGGGCGTTGATGGCCTTGATCCGGTCCAGGGAGTGCTTGACGGCCTTGGCGTCGAGCGGCTCGCCGTCGGAGAACTTCAGGCCCTTGCGCACGGTGCAGCGGTACGACTCGTTCCCGGAGTCGGTGAACTCGCAGTTCTGCGCGGCGTCCGGCTGGGGCTTGGTGGCACCCGTGGGGAACGCCAGCAGGGTCTGGTAGACGTTCCGGTAGAGCTCCCAGGAGCCGTCCCAGGCCGCGGCGGGATCGAGGGTCGTGGGTGCGCTCGTCGTTCCGACGACAATCCGCTGTTCTCCATTGCCGCCGTCGTCCGAAAACAGGCCGCATCCTGAGAGCAGGGATATGGACGCAAGGGCCGCAGTGATCTGCAGGCATCTGGTCCGGTTGAACACGTGCACGCTCCTCGATCAGCCAGGGGTGCGGCAGACCCTACCGCAGAGCATCACGAAACCAATGGGTAGGTTTCGTGCGGCACTTGACCGATTACGTGCCCATTCGGTACGCATTCGCCTCCCCTTCGGAGGCAAATGCGTCCGATTATCGGTCAATGCACCCCGGCATTAAGGAACATTCCCCCGTCGACGACGAGAGTTTGTCCCGTGATCCATTCCGCTTGTGCAGATGTAAGGAACGCGGCGGCCCCTCCGATGTCCTCCGGAAGCCCGAGGCGGCCCAGCGGGTACGCCGCCGCAGCCTCCTGCTCCCGGCCCTCGTAGAGCGCCTGGGCGAACCTGGTCTTGACCACCGCGGGCGCGATCGCGTTGACCCGGACCCCCGGCGCCATCTCGTGGGCGAGCTGCAGCGTCAGGTTGACCATGGCCGCCTTGCTCATCCCGTACGCCCCGATGAAGGGCGAAGCGGAGACGCCGGCGATCGAGGCGATGTTGACGATCGCCCCGCCGTTCTCCTTCTGCCAGGCGTGCCAGGTCCGCTGGGCGAAGCCGAGCGCCGAGATCACGTTGGTCTCGAAGACCTTGCGGGCGACCCCGAGGTCCAGGTCCGCGATCGGCCCGAAGACCGGATTGGTCCCCGCGTTGTTGATCAGGAAGTCGACGCGGCCGAAGGCCTCCATCGTGCGTTCCACGGCGACGGCCTGGTGGGCCTCGTCGTGCGCCTTGCCCGCGACCCCGATCACCCGGTCCGCACCGAGCTGTTCGACGGCCTCCTTGAGGGCCTCCTCGTTCCGGCCGGTGATGCAGAGCCGGTCGCCGCGCGCCACCAGGGCCTCGGCGATGCCGTAGCCGATGCCCCGGCTCGCACCGGTGATCAGTGCGACCTTGCCGCTGTCCGTTCCGTCGTACGTCATAGCGTGCACCTGTCTCTCGTCAGCTGAGCGGGCCGCCGGCCACGTACATGACCTGGCCGGAAACGAAGCCGGCGGACTCGCCGGCGAAGAAGGCGATGGCGTTGGCCACGTCGTCCGGGCGCCCGACGCGCTGCACCGGGATCTGGGTGGCGGCCGCGGCCTGGAAGTCCTCGAAGTCCATGCCGACCCGGGCGGCCGTGTGGGCGGTCATCTCGGTGACGATGAAACCGGGGGCGACGGCGTTCGCGGTGATGCCGAACTTGCCGAGCTCGATGGCCAGGGTCTTGGTGAAGCCCTGCAGGCCGGCCTTGGCCGCCGAGTAGTTGGCCTGGCCGCGGTTACCGAGCGCCGAGCTGCTCGAGAGGCTCACGATCCGGCCGAACTTGGCCGCCACCATGTGCTTCTGACAGGCCTTCGACATCAGGAACGCACCGCGCAGGTGCACGTTCATGACGGTGTCCCAGTCGGTGTCGCTCATCTTGAAGAGCAGGTTGTCCCGCAGCACACCCGCGTTGTTGACGAGGATGGTCGGGGCGCCGAGCAGGCTCACCACCCGTTCGACGGCCGCCTCCACCTGCGCGCTGTCGGAGACGTCGCAGCCGATCGCGACGGCCGTGCCGCCGGCCGCCGTGATCGTCTCCACGGTGTCCTTGCAGGCCGCCTCGTCCAGGTCGAGTACGGCGACCGCCCGGCCTTCGGCGGCCAGGCGTACGGCAGTGGCGGCGCCGATGCCCCGGGCCGCCCCGGTCACGATCGCGACGCGCTGCTCGGTGGTGGACATGCTGGATCTCCTCGCCTTGGGAAAGCGGCCCCTCAGAGGTGAGCAACCGCTTAGTAGCTTCAGCTGAGGAGACGCTAGGAGCCCTGGCACTCCGTGTCAACGGGGAGCAGATCCAGCCGACTACCGGACCAACAGGTCCAGCAGCCGCTCCACCTCGGCGGCGGGGTCCGCCGTCAGGCCCGTGTGGACCGGGCCCGGCTGCACCACCGTGCTGCGCGGCGCGATCAGCCACCGGAAACGCCGCCCCGCGTCGTCACCCGCCGCCTGGCCGGCGGACTCGCCGCCCTCGCACACGCCCTCGACCCCGCGCAGGGCGGCCCGCACCCCGGCCACGTCGGCCTTCGGGTCCAGGGCGAGGAGCTTGGCCTCGTCGAGGTGGGTGCGCGCGCGGACGTAGGACTGCGCCCGGCAGTAGACGATCACGCCGGCGTTGAAACACTCGCCGCGCTCCATCCGGGGCACCACACGCACCAACGCGTACTCGAACACGTCCCGCTTGATCACTCGCTGTCGCTCTTCATCTTCCGGGGACGGGGGTCGAGGCGGTCGGCGAGCCAGCCGGGCGGACCCGACCGGACCTTCGCCCCGGCCTCCATCGTGATCCTCTCGTGGATCGTGGCCGCGCGCGGCAGCAGGACCTCCACGTAGGCGCGGCGCAGCGCGTCGGTGGAGTCGAAGCCCGGCTCGTCGACCAGCCACTCGTCGGGCACGTCGGCGGCGACCTCGGTGAGCAGCTCCTCGGTGACCAGCGGCGCGAGCGCGGCCGCCGCCGCGGCGATGTCCGGGCCGACCGGGGCGAGTACGTGGTCGGAGGCGTTGTAGGGCTTGGCGGCGGCGCTCTCGGCGGTGGGCCAGTTGTGGTGCCAGATCATGGTGGCGCCGTGGTCGATGAGCCAGAGGTCCCCGTGCCAGACCAGCATGTTCGGGTTGCGCCAGGACCGGTCGACGTTGTTGATCAGTGCGTCGAACCAGACCGCGCGCCCCGCCTCGACGGGGTCCACCTGGTAGGCGAGCGGGTCGAAGCCGATCGAGCCGGGGAGGTAGTCCATCCCGAGGTTCAGCCCGCCGCTGGCCTTGAGCAGCTCCTGCACCTCCTGGTCGGGCTCGCCGAGCCCGATGACCGGGTCGAGCTGCATCTGCACCAGCCTGGGGACGCGCAGCCCCAGCCGCTGGGCCAGGCGGCCGCAGATGACCTCGGCGACCAGGGTCTTGCGACCCTGGCCGGCTCCGGTGAACTTCATGACGTACGTACCGAGGTCGTCGGCCTCGACGATTCCAGGGAGCGAGCCGCCCTCGCGCAGAGGCGTGACATAGCGGGTCGCCGTGACTTCTGTCAACATCTTCCCAGGCTACACACCCCACGGGCCTGCATATCCAAGTCGCCGTCGGGGAATAGCTGACCCTTCACCGGCCCCCACCAGCCAACACCGGGAAATATTCGGCTTCACATACCGAGATCACCCGCGGCAAGGATATCGGGAGGGCGGGTCACCCGCCCCTAGGGGTGCACTCGGGCACGGCACAGCTCTCCCCAAGGCACCGATCCCAGGCAACCTCGCGCATCTCCTTTCCATTCCAAGGCCTACGTCAGATCGAGCGCCCCCCGAGTCCCGCACCGCATGGCAACGAAGTTGCCCGATCTTCACGACGGTCCACCAGGAGAAGAAGTGATCACCGCGGCCAGGTGCGCTCCTCAGCACGGACGCTGTCAGGTCGCGACACTCACTCAGCTACGCGATATCCACCGATATGAGGCTATATTCCACATTTCGGAGGGCTACGGCGTTGCGGCCGATGCCCATGCGTGAACGGGGCTGGGATGCGGGACGAGGAAGAAGGCGAAGCGCCCGGCCCTCCGGTGCGCGAGCCGTCCCTGCTCGACTCGATCGTGCCCCTGGTGGTGCTGGCCGTACTGGTCGCCGGGTCGCTGGCCCTGTTCGGGCTCGACGCACTCGACGGGCCGATCCAGGTGGCCCTGGTGCTCTGTGCGATGGCTGCGGCGCTGGTGGCGATGAAGAACGGCCATCCGTGGAGTGCGGTGCAGCAGGCAGGCCAGCGCGCCCTTTCCTCGATCACCAGCGCGGTGTTCATCCTCCTGGCGGTGGGCGCCCTGATCGGGGTGTGGAACCTTTCCGGGACGATCCCGACCTTGGTGTACTACGGCATCCAGGCGCTCTCACCGAGTTGGTACTACGCGGCCACTGCCGTCATCTGCGGCGCCATCGCCCTGAGCATCGGGAGTTCCTGGACGACCGCGGGCACGATCGGTGTGGGGTTGGTCGGAGTCGCGGACATGCTCGGCGTGTCCACAGCGATCACAGCTGGCGCGGTGATCTCGGGCGCGTACCTCGGAGACAAACTCTCCCCGCTGTCGGAGACGACGGTTCTGACCGCCCAGATGGTGAAGGTCGACGTCCACGAGCACATCAAACGCCAGGCGTGGACGTCGTTGCCCGCGTTCGTCATCGCCTTCGCGGTCTTCCTGGTGATCGGCCTGGTCAAGAGTGCCGACGTGGTCAACCCGGTGGGAGAGGACATCGAGCTCGCCCGCCTCGGCGACATCTACCACATCACTCCCTTGAACCTTCTGCCTCTCGTCCTCCTGGCCTTCCTGTCGGTCAAGAAGGTGCCGGCTTCGCTCGCCCTCATCGGCTCGGCCATCTTCGCGGGCGTGCTCGGCGCGTTCCTGCAGCCCTCCGTGATGCGGGACTTCGTCGTCGGGTCCGGAGACGTCGTGCTCGAGTCGCTGAAGGGCATCTGGCTCGCCATGGCGAACGGATTCTCCATCCGGCCCGGCATCCCGCTGATCGACCAACTGCTCTCACGTGGCGGCATGGACAGCGTGCTCCTCACCCTCTGGCTGATCATCGGTGCGGTCACCTTCGGTGCCGTGCTGGAGGAGTTCGGCCTCATCGCTCGGCTCGTGGACCCACTGATC
The DNA here is from genome assembly GCF_042880975.1 of Streptomyces sp. NPDC058289. Lineage (NCBI taxonomy): Bacteria > Bacillati > Actinomycetota > Actinomycetes > Kitasatosporales > Streptomycetaceae > Streptomyces > Streptomyces sp. NPDC058289. Next base: position 69,071 of record NZ_JBHVYI010000036.1, on the reverse strand, counting down.
CGCTCGGCGAAGAGCACCGGCCGCCTGTTCCTCACCGTGTTCGCCTGCGCCTTCGGCCTGAACGTCGTCGCCGGTGACCAGTACATCGCCCTCGTTCTGCCCTCGCGGGTGTTCCGTCTGGAGTTCGAGAAGCGCGGGCTCGCACCGACGAACCTGTCCCGTCTCTGCGCCGACAGCGGCACGGTCACCTCCGCGCTCGTCCCGTGGAACTCCTGCGGCGCGTTCATGGGAGCGGTGCTCGGCGTCCCCACCCTGACCTACGCCCCGTTCGCGATCTTCAACTACGCCAGCCCGGCCCTGAGCGTCCTCTACGGCATCACCGGGTTCAAGATCGAGAAAGTCGCACCGCCCGAGGCCGGGTCAGTGACCGGCTCCGAGGGCGGGTCCGGGTCCGGGGCCTCCATCGGCCGGTAGCCGGCAGCCCCCACCACCGAGAGTCGTAGACGAAGGAAGCCATGAGCAACGCCGAGATCAACGACGCGGCGGCGACCACCGCAGGCCGGCCGGCCGTCAAGTTGACGCTGCTGACACTGACCGCGATGGTGGTCGGCTCGATGGTCGGCGCCGGGGTGTTCTCCCTACCGCGCCGCTTCGCCCAGGAGACGGGGGTTGCGGGCGCCCTGATCGCCTGGGCGATCGCCGGTACGGGCATGCTGATGCTCGCGTTCGTGTTCCAGACCCTCGCGGTACGCAGGCCCGACCTCGACGCGGGCGTGTACGCCTACGCCAAGGCCGGATTCGGGGAGTACCTCGGGTTCTTCTCCGCCTTCGGCTACTGGGCGAGTGCGTGCGTCGGCAACGTCACCTACTGGGTGCTCATCATGTCGACGATCGGCGCGATCTGGCCCGCGCTCGGCGACGGGGACACCCTCCTCGCCGTCGTCCTCTCCTCGGTCGGCTTGTGGGCGTTCTTCCTGCTGATCCGCCGCGGAGTGAAAGAGGCGGCCGCGATCAACAAGATCGTGACCGTGGCGAAGGTCGTGCCCATCCTCGTCTTCGTCGTCCTCGCACTGTTCTGCCTCGACACGGACGTCTTCGCAGCCAACTGGGGCGGCGCCGACTACGCCGGTTCGCTGTTCAACCAGGTCCGCGGGACGATGCTGGCCACCGTCTTCGTCTTCCTCGGTGTCGAGGGGGCGAGCGTCTACTCCCGGCACGCCAAGCGGCGCGAGGACGTCGGGCGCGCCACCGTCCTGGGATTCCTCAGCGTCTTCGCCGTCTTCGCCTCGGTCACCATCGTGTCCTACGGGATCATGCCGATGGCCGAGATCGCCGAGCTGCGCCAGCCCTCCATGGCCGGTGTCCTGGAGCACGCAGTCGGCACCTGGGGCAAGGTCTTCGTCAGCGTCGGCCTGATCGTCTCCGTCCTCGGCGCCTATCTGGCCTGGACGCTCATGGCCGCGGAAGTGCTCTTCGTCGCCGCGAAGGACAAGGACATGCCCCGTTTCCTGGGGCGGGCCACCTCTGAGGACGTGCCGGTTCCCGCGCTGTTGATGACCACTTCCCTGAGCCAGGTCGTCCTGGTCGTCACGATGTTCTCCGAGGACGCGTTCAACTTCGCGCTCGACCTGACCAGCGCACTGAGCCTGATCCCCTTCCTGCTCGCCGCGGCCTTCGCCGTGAAGGTCGCCTCCGGGCCGGGCCGCGAGGAGACCGTCGGGCGGAGCACGCGCGGGGAGCTGGCGATCGCGGTGGTCGCCACGCTGTACACGGCGTTCCTGCTCTTTGCCGCCGGGCTCAAGTTGGTCCTGGTCTCCTTCATCCTCTACGCCCCGGCGACGTTCCTGTTCGTCAAGGCGCGGCGGGAGCAGAACCGGCGCCTGTTCTCCCCCGGCGAGGCCGTCATCTGTGCCGTCTCCATCGCCGGCGCTCTCGTGGGAGTGCTCGCTCTGGCCGTGGGCTGGATCGAGCTGTGATCCGTACCTGACCCCCGATCCCCGATCGGGATACCTGATCCCCGATCCATCCAACGAAAGGCGCAACGCGTTGAGCACCGACAGCACCCCCCGGCCCGCCTTCGGCGTCCACTCCGAGGTCGGCAGGCTCCGCAAGGTCCTGGTCTGCGCACCCGGGCTCGCGCACCGCCGCTTGACCCCCACCAATGCGGACGACCTGCTCTTCGACGACGTCATGTGGGTGGAGAACGCCCAGCGCGATCACGCGGACTTCGTCAACAAGCTCACCCAGCGCGGAGTCGAGGTCGTCGAGCTGCACGACCTGCTCGCCGAGACCATGGCCATTGCCGAGGCCAGGACCTGGCTCCTCGACCGGAAGATCACCGCCAACGAGGTCGGCCTCGGACTCCTCGACGGCACCAGGGCCTTCTTGGAGACCCTCGCCCCGCGTGAGCTGGCCGACTTCCTGATCGGTGGGTTGTCGACCGCCGACCTGCCGGACGACTTCCGGTCCGGCTACGTGGCGCTCGCTCGCGAAGCGACCGGTGCGCGGGAGTACCTGATGCCGCCCCTCCCCAACACCCTCTACACCCGCGACACCACCTGCTGGCTCTACGGCGGCGTCACGCTGAACCCGCTGTACTGGCCTGCCCGGCACGACGAAACCCTCCTGATGAAGGCGATCTACACCTTCCACCCCGACTTCAAGGCCTCCACCGTATGGTGGGGAGATCCCGAACAGAACTGGGGCCAGGCCACGTTCGAGGGCGGCGACATCATGCCGGTCGGCAACGGCGTCGTGCTGATGGGCATGAGCGAACGCACCTCCCGCCAGGCCATCACTCAAGTCGCCGCCTCACTGTTCAAGAACGGCGCCGCCCAGCACGTCATCGTCGCGGGCATGCCCAAACTGCGGGCCGCCATGCACCTCGACACCGTCTTCACGTTTGCCGACCGCGACATCGTCACCCTCTATCCCAAGATCATGGACGCGGTGCACACCTTCTCCCTGCGCCCGAGCGACAAGCCCGTGGGCGTCGAGATCACAGACGAGGGATCGAGCCCGTTCGTCGACGTCGTGGCCAAGGGCCTCGGGCTGCCCCGGCTGACGGTCATCGAGACCGGCGGGGACGTGTACGCCTCCGAGCGCCAGCAATGGGACAGCGGCAACAACGCGGTCGCCCTGGAGCCCGGCGTGGTCTTCACGTACGACCGCAACACTCAAACCAACACACTGCTGCGCAAGGCCGGTGTCGAGGTCATCACCATCGTCGGTGCCGAACTCGGGCGCGGGCGCGGTGGCGGACACTGCATGACCTGCCCGCTCATCCGCGACGCCGTCTCCTTCTGACGGGCCGGGCACCGTCGCGGCGCGGCCCGTCGGATCCGCCCGACCCCAGGTCCCACCGGGCGCAGGTCCCACCGGGCCCGGTGCGGGTCTGCGGCAGGGCCGCTTACCGCCCGGTCAGGCAGTCGGGCCCGCGTCTGCTTCTCGGTGCATCCCCCTGCACAGTGCCCACACGACGAGAAGGTTGACGGCGATGAGCACCAGGGCCCACAAGGGGTAGTACGGCAGCCACAGGAAGTTGGCGATCGCCCCCAGCCCGGCGACGGAGACACCGAACAAGCGCGCCCACAGGGCTCCGCTGATGACGGCGCAACCGGCGAAGACGAGGGCGAGGCCCAGGATGAGGTGTACCCAGCCCCAGCCCGCCAGGCTGAACTCGAACACGTAGTGCCGAGTCGCGAGGAACAGTTCGTCCTTGGCGATGGCCGCGATCCCTTCGAAGATCGCCATCGCCCCACCGAAGATCATCAAGGCTGCTGCCAGCACGGTGGTGCCGGATGTGGGCGCATGCCAGGGACTCGGGTGCGCGGTGCCTGCTCGGGGTCTGCTGGCGTCACTGGCCATTTCGATCTCCATGGGTTGCAGAACCGGCCTGGTATGCCGGGACCGGCGGGATCCCCTGTTTCAGCGTGTCACGGCAGCCTTCCATCGGCATTCCGGCCCACTACGACTCCACGCGCTCCCGCATGACCGAGTGCTGGAGAGCCGGCACTGAGCTCGCCGCTCGGCGCGCGCAGCGGTGGCGGGATGCTGAAGCCCCTACGGGGGCATAGCGTGCGTTGAGGTCCTGTCGCCACACCGGGAGGCGTTCATGTCGGAGCTGATGGTGATCGGATACGAGGATCCCGAGACTGCCCGGCGGGCCTACGCCACCGTGCAGGAGCTTCACCGGGATCACGTCGTCAGCGTGAGCGGGCTGGCGGTGGTGTCGGTGGATGTGCAGGGCGAGACCCACGTGGACACGCCGAGCCGTCTCATCGGTCCGTCGGCTGCGGCCGGAGCGGTGTGGGGCATCGTCTTCGGCGTGCTGTTCCTTCTGCCCGGCGTCGGGTTCGTTACCGGTGCAGCGGTCGGCGGACTGCTGGGGAAGCTCGGCAAATCAGGTGTCGACGAGGAATTCCGCCGACGCGTTCAAGATCTCCTCAAGCCTGGGTCGGCGGCCGTGGCGATCATGGGCCTGATCGTGTCGGAGGACAGGTTCTCCGAGGCCATGCGGCAGCACGGTGGCACGGTTTTGCAGACCTCGCTCGGCGCTGCGGAGGAGAGTGAGCTGGCCGAGCAGCTCGCGGGCTCTCGGCCGTAGGTGCGCCATGCCACTTTCGGTCAGGCCTTGCAGGCACGGCGGCGGGCAGTCGGGTCGAAGGAGGCCCGGACCTTGCGGCGCAGTGCCCTGCGGCACGCGTCAACCCGGTCGGTCTACCCCGGTCGCGACAGGCGAGGACGGCATCGAGCATGAGGTGATACCGACATCGGCTCGTCAGCGTGGAAGGAAGCCCTATGACCGTGTCCGGGAAGCACTCACCGGCTGGGCGGGGTGTGACGGCTGTCGCATTGACGCTGGTCGCCATGGTTTCGGGGGTGGCCGTGCTGGCGTCGTGCAGTACGGGTGCGGGAGACCAGTCGACCAGGACGTTCAGCCCCCCACCTACGCCACCGGACACGGCTGCCTTCTCGGGCACGCCTCCTTCCCTGATGAGTTCGGCTGCGGCGTCCGCACTCGCGTCGGCGTCGGCTGCGGCCTCGTCCGCGTCTGCCGCCGCTTCCGCCTTCGAGGCCTCTGTATCGGCCGAGACACTGCGGGCGAACGAGGCTGCTGCCAGGGAGTTGGAAGCGGTGTCGGGCGGTGGCAATGCGGGGGCAGATGTCTCGCTGCGCGGCAAGCCGAGGGCCGAGACCGGGGGGCTTCTGGCGCTCATCGTCAGCATCACCAACCGTACGGACAAGAAGGCGTCGTACGCCGTCCAAGTGGACTTCACGGATGCCACCGGCAAGGTCGTGGAGAGCAGGATCGTCGGAGCGGAGAACCTCGAGCCCGGCGAGCTGGCCCAGCCCCTCGCCATCAGCCGCAAGCCCGCCGACTTGAACCTGACACCACGGATCGCAAAAGCCCAGCGGTACTGATCGCCCGCTCGCGCCGCTGCGTCGGCTTTCGCGCCGACCGGTCGGCGCACGCCTTCTGACGGAGGCGGAATGCGCCCGCTTGAGAAGGAGCTGGACATGCCGTTCATCGAGGTCAAGCACATCGCGAGCTGCAGCACTGAGCAGAAGCGTGCGCTCGTCCGAGAGCTCACCGACGCATACGTCAGGGCCATCGGTACGGACGAGGGAAAGGTCTGGGTCACCCTGCAGGAGTTCGATGCCCAGGACTGGTCGACCGGTGGTGAGCTGGTCAGTGATCGGGGTGGCGCGTCGGGCTGAGCTCTTGGGGTCGGTTTGCCGCCGGTGCGGGGGTGGAGAGCCATCGAGCCACAGCGGGCACTTGGGCGGCGAGGTAGCCGGACGCGATGCCGACGCTCACCACTCCTCCGACCGCGATGAGCCAGGTCAGCAGGGTGAAGACCGAGCCCAGCGGCCCGAACTGCGCGATGCTCCGGTTCAGGGCGCCGGGCATGTAATAGCGCGACAGCCGGATGAGAACGGCGGTACCGGCAGCGGTGAGCAGCGCGCCGGGCAGGAGGGGCAGCCAGTTGAGGCGGCCGCCGAGGAGGAAGTGCTGGGTCCACCACCACAGCAGCGTGCTGGTGACGAAGGCCAGGAAGATGCCGAGCCCTTCGCCGGTACCGAGCCCGCCGCGCAGTGAACTCTGAAGGGTCAGAGCGGCCAGCCAGATCAGCAACCAGACGAACCACCGCCATGCGATCAGGCGTGCCTTGGCCCGTGGCAGGTGCCATGAGCGCTCGCACAGGCGTTGCAGGACTCGACTGCACTTGGTCGCAGACGTCACGGTGATGATGATGCCGAGGGCTCCATAGGCATTGCGCATGTCTTCATCGCTGGAGTCGAAGACCTGCGTGACTTCCTCCAGGGAAGCGCCGCGCAGCCCGAGTACGGCACGTACGGAGTCGACGAGTTCCTCGCGGACCGACTGCGGCGAGAACGCTGCGACGACGAAGAGCACCGGCACCGCGGTCATGAAGACTTCAGCGCCGAGGCGGTTGGCCGAGTCGACGACACGGACGGCGATCATCTGCCGGGAGAAGGCGTGCAGGAGGTGGGTGTGGCGACGCATCGCCCGGGAGCCGGTCTGGACGACGGCTCGTGCGCGGGCGAGGGCGGCATTCCTCAGGTGTCGCCGGCGGCCGCCGCCGCCTCCCAGGTGTTCGGCGGACATTCGCTCCCGCCTCGTCGTCAGTCCGTCAGCCGGCTGAGCCAGCGCAGCGCGGTGAAGCTGGGCATGAAGAAGTAGTCGCCACCACGCGTGACGACGAAGGTCGGAAGTTCTGGGAGTCGGCGCCGGATGGGTCGCTCCGGGACGGTGAAGACGCCGTCGCCCTGGTTCGCGCCGCACAGCGGGTCCTTTTCCAGACCATGGCCGATGAAGATCCCGCTGTTCACCCACTCCTCCTGGACGAACTCGAACTGCCGCCGCAGCGAAGCGCCGACGCACGCGAAGATCATTCCCCGGTCGACGGCGTCGTCCTCCACCACTCCCTCGGGCAGCGTCGGGCCGTAGACCGCCTCCCGGCGCAGCAGCCGGTGCCGACGCGGGTTGCCGACGACGTCGGCGTCGCGGGGGTTCATCCGCCGCACATGGGAGCCGACCGGGCACTTGAGGCCTCGCTCGTCCCCGTCCGCTTTGTAGGCGAAGTCGTTGTTGCGGGCCGGGTCGGCTCCGAGGTCCGGGTCGTCCTGCTCCGGTGCGAGGGTGAGCGGTGCGCCGCTGGGCCACCTGCCCATGATCTTCGCAGCGACCAGCTCCTCGTCACCGGAGACTGAGGCCTGTTCGCGTACGTACCGACGGAAGGCGGCCACTCGTTGGTGGAGCTTGCGGATGACGAGATAGCTGCCGTTGTGGCCGAGAACGGCCGGCTGGGGAACGGGAGGGATCCGACCGCTCTCGTCGGGATAGCCGAGGATGAACTCCCCTGCCTTGAGGGGCCCTTCCTTCGGATTGGAGCCAGGGATTCCACTTCCTTCGACGGCGGGGTGGCTGATGTTGTCCTGGAAGCCGAAGGGTTCCCGGCCGTCCGAGGAGCGGCAGTCCAGGCGGTAGAGGACGGTGATGCCCCCGACGCGGGACACCATGGCCTCGGCTCGCTCCAGCTGCGCGTCCAGCCGCTCCTGATCGGGAGCCATCGAGGTCAGGACCACATGGATGCCCGGAGAACGCAGCGGCTCCTCCCAATTGACCGGCGCACTGTCGCCGACGTCGTGGAGGCGGTCGGCGCGAGCTGCCATGCCCGCCCGGAACTCGGGGTCGAAGCTGTCCAAGGATGCCGACGGAACGCCCAGTGCTTGCAGGCCCTTGTAGGTGAGGGCAACGCTCAGCCAGGCGTCGGCGTCGGGGCTCGCGGGTTCCTCAGCCGTGCGCAGGGAGGGGATCAGCTGGGCGAGCAGTTCCCGTCCGGCCACCGCGTTGTCGATCCGCAGGAGCGTGAACACGCCGACGTAAGGGCAGGGCAGTGGGTGCAGGACCCCGCCTTGGATGTCCTCGAGTTGCAGTGGGGGGTACGTCGTCACGTGCGGCCTGCCTCTGCGGCGGCGGGAGCCGGATTGGGCGGGGCCAGATAGGGGAAGTCGTGGGTCGCCGGTACCGTCGCCTGATCGACGCCGTCGCTGATGCGGGGCCCGTTCCCGGCGCTGATGAAGAAGGTGTAGTAGGTGTCGAGGAAGTCGTCGTTGAGGGCCCGGCCGCCGCAATTGCGGTGCGGGCGGTCGGCGAGCACGTCCTGTTCGATGCCGAACCAGGTGTCCTCGGCGAACGGCTTGGTCACGTCCACGACGAGGAAGTCCTGGAGCAGCAGCCCGACGAGCGGGTGGTTGCCGTTCTCGTCCGGCGGCCAGTCGGTCTTGCCGTCCAAGCCGTCGTAGAAGCTCAGGTTGGCGCCCAGCCGGCTGCGGTAGGCATCCAGGTAGTCGTCCCTGAGGTGGAATGCGTCTTCCTGGTTGTAGAGCTCGCGCAGGTCGATGGTCCGGTTGAGCGGGTCGTATCCGGGCCACTGCATGCCGATGTTCTTGATCTCCGGGCGGCCGACGCGCTCCAGACGGACCGGTCGCTTGCCGGCTGCCAGTGTCTCGCCGACGACCGCGACCAGGGAGTGGTCCGGCAGCCAGCGGGCGCAGTCGACCTCCACGACGATGCCGAGCACGTTGGCACCGTCCATGGTGTTCGTGGTGACCTTCCCGAATGCCAGTTTTCCGGTGGTGACGGTCTCCATGATCGATTCGAGTTGGAAGATGAACGGGTCCGAAACGAGACCGGCAAACATCCGCAGCCCGTCACCGTCGCCACCGGAGCGGTCGTGCACGACCGCGCGCGCCTCGTGATGGGTGGGCGTCGTGCAGGTGCCGACCTGCACGGGCCGGCCACCGCCCGTCGGCGCCGAAGGCTCCGAGAAGGTGCATTCCAAGATCATCTCGGTGTCGTCGGCGCCGACGGCGAACCGCGCCTTCACCCCCGTGGCGGCGACCGACACGGGACGGAGCCGGAACCTGCACACCACGTCGTCGGCAAAGAGCGCTGTGTGGGCGGCCCGGGGGAACACGGTCATCACCAGCGTCAGGTGGCCCGGGCGCCCTGGGCTGGGAAAGGCGTACAGGTCGCAGATGTCGGAGGCCGGATCCTCCAGGGCACGAGGCGACGACAGGTGATCGGACATTCTTCTCTAGCCCGCCGCGTGGTCAAGGACGGCCTGGAACTGCGGGGTACCCAGCAGTTCCTGATGAGCAGGGTCGCGCACTGCCCGCTGGAACTCCGGGCTGTCCAGGAGAGCCTCGAAGTCCTTCTTCAACGTCAGCGCCTGCTGGATCTCGGGCACGGTGCCGTCGTAGAAGCGCATGTACTCGACAGCGGTCTCCTGGTGGTCGATCAGGTAGTCCAGGATGCCGGGGTCGCGCATGCCGCCTGCGGGGAAGCCCTCGATGTGCTGGAAGATCATGTCGAAGGCAGGGGCGTTGTGCTCGGCGAACGCCTCGATGTAGGGATCCCACTCACCGTCGTAGTTCGTGCAGAACATCATGCGCGTGTCGTTGTCGAAGAGGACCCACCGCCGGTCGTGCAGGGTGCCGATGAGGGCCCCGGCGTGCGCCTTCTGCTCGATCGGCCACTTTTCCAGCGTTTCCAGCGCCTCTCTGAGCTGCTTTTCGTGGCCCTCCTTCACCTTCCAGAAAGTCGTCAGCTCGCCCGTGGCGGCCTGCTTCTTTCCAGGCCGTGTCCGCTGCGTCTGCGCCGCAGTCCTGTCGTCCGCCATGTCCCGATCCCTTCGTGAGCTCGCACGCTTCTCGCGGGCTGGTTTTCTGTTGGTGTCCTTTGCTCGGCCTCAGCCGGTGCCGCGGTCCCCCGGCTGTGGCTGCGTACGCGTCCACGCGTCGCGTTGACGTTGGCGCACCAGGTCCTCCGACTCCTGCGGATGCACGTTGCGATAGCGGCCGGAGTCGGCGGTGACCATGTCCACCATGGCTTTGACCAGGTCGGCAGGGTCGTACTGCGTCGCGAACCGTTCGTCGAGGCGGGCCATGTCCTGCGGCCGGGTGAAGTTGCGCGCCGGGTCGTACCAGCGGTCGCGGCTGCGCACCATCTCGTCGTTGAAACCGGTCCCGTAGGGCCCCGGGTTCAGGGTCGCCACCTGCACCCCATGGGGGGCGAGCTCGTTGCTCATCGACTCCGCGATGCCCTCCAGCGCATGCTTGGAGGCGGCGTACGCACCCAGGTAGGAACCGGCGGTCAGTCCGGCGATCGAGGATACGAAGATCACCCGGCCGTGGCCTCTCTCCGCCATCCGGCGCACGACGCCCTGGGTCAGCGCGAGGGTGCCGAAGACATTGACCTCGAAGACCCGCCGCACCAGATCGAGCGGGATCTCGGAGATCGGGCCGCCCTCACCGATGGCCGCGTTGTTGACCAGCACATCGATGTCCCAGCCTGCGGCTGCCTGGCGGTCCGCCTCTGACAGCAGATCGAGCTTCTCCACCCGCAGGGTTCCCCCACGCGCGGACGCCGCGCTCTTCAACTCCGGAATCTGCTCGGCATGGTGCACGGCGGCGATGACCGACTGGCCGTTCGCCATGAGTTCCAGTGCGGCGTCGCGGCCGAAGCCTGATCCCGCGCCGGTAATGAGAACGCTCTTCGCCATGGCCTCAGCTCCGAGTCGGGTCCGGGCCCGCGACGGCAGTCGCGGGCCGAGGCCAAGCAGAGGAATACCCACCCGCGGTGACCGAGTCCATCAATGCCGCAAATAGTGCAGATCCAAACGAGTCGCGATAAATATCATGCTAGGCGGAATGGTCATGGCGTCGCATACCGGCGCACACATCGTTACGGAGGCGCCGATGCCGCATGTCCTGTCGCTGCCGAGCAGCACTCGCATGACCGACACCGGCATGACCGCGGCGCGGGAGCTGGGCATTCAGGTGTCCATCGCGATCGTCGACGCCGGCGGGCACCTCATCCACTTCATCAGGATGGACGACGCGATGCTCGGCTCCATCGACTTGGCGTGGCAGAAGGCCAGAGCCTCCCTGCTCTTCCGCCGGCCCAGCGCCGCCCTGGGTGAGATCACCCGGCCGGGCGGCCGCGCGTACGGGCTGCAGTGGAGCCACCAGGGACTGGTCTGTGTCGGCGGCGGCCTGCCCGTCACCGACGAGTCCGGCGCCACCCTCGGCGCGGTCGGAGTCTCCGGCGGCAGCGCCGACCAGGACGTCGTCGTCGCCGAGGCGTGCCTGAACGCTCTCACCGGGAGAGCGGGCAACGATCCGGCACCGGAGCCACGACGGTGAGGGTGCTGGTCGTCGGCGGTGGCGCTGCGGGCGTGTCAGCGGCGATGCAGGCCCGTGAACTGGGAGCCGATGCCGTCCTGCTGGAAGCAGTCGAGGTGGGCGGCACCAGCCTCAACCACGGACCCGCCCCGGTCCGTACGCTGGCCCGCGCAGCCCGCCTGGCCAGGGACTGGAACTCCTGGGCCGACTTCGGCCTCGAAGGCAGCCGGCCCGTACCCAACCTCCCGGCGATCCTCGCCAACAGCGCCCGCGTCTCCCGCTACGCCCGCGACCGCAAACACATGGGCGCCCGCCTTCGCCACTTCGGCATCGAGCTGACCGAGAACCTCGGTCCGGTCCACTTCCTCGACTCCACCACCCTGGCGGCCGAGGACGGCCGTACCTGGACTGCCGACCGGATCATCCTGGCGGTCGGCGGCCACGCGGCAGGCCTTCCCGTCCCCGGCGGAGAGCTGGCCATGACCTACAGCGACCTTCCCACCCTCACGGCCCTGCCCGGCACGGCGGCCGTGATCGGGGGAGCCGACACCGGCTGCCAGATCGCCTCGATCCTGGCCGACCTCGGGTCACGTGTCAGCCTGTTCGAAGCGGGCCCCCACCTGCTGCCCCACGCTGATGCCAGTGTTTCCACGGGTATGCACGACGCCTTCCGCAACCGAGGTATCGAGGTCTTCACCGCCACCCAGGTTCAGTCCCTGGAACGCGCCGACGGCGGCGTACGACTGCGACACGGGGACACTGGGACGACGTTCGACGCGGTGTTCGCCGCCATCGGATGGCCGGCCGACATTCAGAATCTCGGCCTGCCACGAGCCGGTGTCACGGCGGAGCGGCACGCCATTCCCGTCGATGCCCACCTGCGGACCAACGTCGAGCACATCTACGCGGTAGGAGACGCCAACGGCCGCTCCAAACTGGTCCAGACGGCCAGGCTGGAAGGCCGCGTTGCGGCAAAGAACGCGGTCAACGGACCCACCGCCGTCGCCACGTACACGGTGGTACCCACGGGCAGCTTCACGGACCCCGAGTACGGCCAGGTCGGCCTCACCGAAGCACAAGCGGCCGGCCGTCACCGTGCGGTCACAGCGACCGCTCTCTACGAGAACCTGCTGCGGCCCGTCACCGACGGGCGCCCCGAAGGCTTCTGCAAACTCATCGCCGACGCCGACCACCACACCATCCTCGGAGCCCACGTACTCGGTGAGTACTCGGCTGAAATCGTGCAAGTCGTCGCCACCGCCATGGCATCCGGCATGAAAGTCGAACAGCTCGCCGACCTTCAGTTCGCCTTCCCCACCTTTACCGAGGCAGTCGCAATGGCAGCCCAGAAGATCTGCCGCGACATCGGGATCGGCTCCTTCCCAGCCGTATGGAGCGACCTGGAAACCGAGCGGCAGGCGTGAGCCACCCCGCAGGGCACGCCCGTGAACGACTCGGCCCTGTGTCTCCTCGCGGGCTCCACAACCTGCTGCCGCCGGTCGTCGCGTGGCTGATCACGAACCTCGTCAGCTGGCTGGTCGCGAAGGAATCCGTGGCGGGCGACGGATCCGAAGTTGCTTATTGGTCCACAGGTGGCCGCCGTCGCTGGGATTCCGCACATTACCTGTCGATAGCCAAGACAGGCTACGAAATGTTTTGGTGCCGGGATCGCTACCCGAACTTTCGCGATGTCATGTGCGGAAATGTGGCCTGGTTTCCCGGGTACCCCATGTCGGTCCGGGCGGCTTCCGCCACCGGGATTTCCTATGAGGTATCCGCTGTCGTCGTCACCGAAGTGTCCCTGTTCGGCATGTTCGCGATGCTTTGGTGGCTGCTCGGCGCCAGACTCACATGGGCCACAGGCCTGACCCTCGCCATTGGTACGGTATTCCCGGGCGGTATCTATTTCCATGCGATCTTCCCGATCGCCACCGGAACGCTGGCACTGCTCGTCTGTATCGTCGGAGTGAAGCGCAACTCCTGGGCCGTCGCCGCTGCCGGCGGTTTCGTGGCGGCCTCTTGTTATCCTGTCGGCGCTGTCGCCGTCGACATGCTGCTATTGAGCGCGTTCTTCGCATGGCAAAAAGACACATGGCCGATACGGTTCGCGAAGGCCGGGATGTCGGCAGCACTCGCCGGCTGCGGAATCCTCTGGACCAAATGGCTGATGTGGCAGGCGACGGGCCACTGGAACGCGTACGAGATCCTCCAGAAATCCAGCTACACGCAAGGCGACCTCCGGCAGCCCTTCGGCGAGATGAGGAAGGCCTACGCCTTCCCGTTCAGCGATTGGTACCGGCCCGAGGGGCACCTGCCGTGGCTGGTGGAGCACAGTCTCACCGCGCACAGGACCCAGCTCTGGCTGAATACCGCCTTCATTCTTCTCATTCTGGCGACGGCCGCGGTTCTCCTCGTCCGAAACCGTCGGCTCGAAGTCGAGGAGTGGGCCGCCCTGATCTTGACGCTGGCAATCTTCTTCTTGCCTTTCTTCGCCGGGGCGGAAATGTCGTGGTACCGCAATCATGCGCAAATGTTTGTCGGGCTCATCCTGGTCGGACGCATGTCCCGCTGGGTTCAGGTACCCCTGCTGGCCTTTTGCTCGATCCAGTACGCCCTTTTGGGGGCGATGTTCTTCTCCGGAGTGCTGGTGTAGCCGGTCGGACTAGCCGCCGATGCGGGCGACCAGGAGCGCGACGTCGTCGTCGGCCGCCGCCGGAACGAGGTGGGAGATCAGCGAGTCGCACACGTGGTCCAGCTGCCGCTGCGGGTCCGCGAGCAGCTGTGTCAGTTCGGCCAGCCGCTCGTCGAGGTCGCAGCCGCGGGCCTCGATCAGCCCGTCGGTGTAGAGCACGAGCAGGCTCCCGGGAGGCACTGTGATCTCGGTGGGAGTGAAAGCGATGCCCCCGACACCCAGAGGGACTCCGGGCGGCGTGTCCAGGAGCTTGACCGTGCCGTCGGGGAGCGCGAGCGCGGGCGGCGGGTGCCCGGCCCGAGTGACGGTGCAGCGTCCGGTGGCCGGGTCGCAGACGATGTACAGGAAGGTGGCCAGCATCGGTTCGGCGAGGTCGGCGAGGGTGGCTTCCAGCTGGTGCAACAGCCGGACGGGCGAAAGGTCCAGGCGCGCGAGGACCCGTACGGAGGCGGACAGCCGGCCCATGACCGCGGCGGCGGCGATGCCGTGGCCCATGACGTCGCCGATGAGCAGGGCCGCTTTGCCGCCGGCCAGGGGCAGGACGTCGTACCAGTCCCCGCCGACCTCGTTGACGTCGCTCGCGGGGAGGTAGCGGTGACTGACCTCGATGCCGCGCGGCGCGGTGATGTGCTGGGGGAGCATGCTGCGCTGGAGGATGACGGCGGTCTCGTGCTCCCGGTGGTAGAGCCGCGCGTTGTCGATACTGAGCGCGGCCCGGGCCGCGAGTTCTCCGGCGAGGGTCACGTCTTCGGATCCGAAGGGTCCTATCGAGCGGGTGCGGTAGAAGGTGGCCACGCCGAGCACCATGTCCCGGGCCAGCAGGGGCGCCATGACGAACGAGTGCACTCCCACCGCGACCAGTTGCCCGGGCTTGGCCGTGTGCCGGGTGGCGGGGGCGATGGTCTGCTCGTCGAGCCGGGCGATCAGGAAGGGCTGCCGGGCGGCGAGGGCCTGGGTGTAAGGAGCGTTCGCGGGGAAGGTGAGGGTCCTGCCGAGGGGGGCGAGGATGTCGGTCACCTTGGACCCGGACAGCGGAGCCTTGCCCAGCCGCCGCAGGGCGACCCCGCCGGTCAGCCCCATGCCGGGCTCCTCCCCCCGTGCCAGCGCGTCCAGGACGTCGACGGTGACGGCATCGGCGAGGCGCGGCACTGCGAGATCGGCGAGCTCCTGCGCGGTGCGCTCCAGGTCCAGGCTTGAGCCGACGCGCATGCTGGCCTCACTGAGCAGGGCGACCCTGCGCCGTCCCGCTTCGGCTTCCATGTGATCGCGCTGCTGCTCGGTGATGTCGACGAGCGAGGCGATGACACCGATCGGCATGCGGGCGGGATCTTCCACCCGGACGTAGGAGCACGACCACACCCGGTCCTCGTCCGGTTCGGCCGGCGTCCGCCCGACACGGCGACGGTCCAGGACCGGCTGCCCGGTCTCCAAGACCTGCAGCATGGCCTCCTCCATCTCGCGGGCGTTCACCTCCGGGAGTATCTGGGCCAGGCGCCGTCCCACGTGCGCCGACTCCGGCAGGCCGTTCATGGCTTCGAGCGCAGCGTTGACCTGCAGGAACCGCAGCTGCGTGTCGAGGACGGCGATGCCGACGGGAGAGCGGGAGAACAGGCCGTCCCATACGGCCGACGACCCCCGGATGCGCCGTGCCGCGTGGGCATCGGCGGCGAAGACCAGTACCGTCGCGGCGCCGTGCTGGCGGTCGGACACCGGAGAGGCCCAGATCTCCAGCTCCAGCGGGTGGCCTTCCCGGTGCCAGGCGGTCACCGTGCCCATCACACCCCGCCCGGTGGCCGCGGCTTCCCAGAGGGAACGGCCCAGACTGCGGTCGGATCCCGGATGCATGAGGTCGGAAATGTGGTGCCCCAGCATCTGCGGCGGGGTGTAGCCCAGCAGTTCCTGCGCGACCTGGTTCCAGCGCACGATCGTCCCGTCAGCGCTGGTGGCCACCAGTGCGACCGGCAGCGCGCCCAGCCATCCGCCCGCGGCCTGCGCGGCGCTGCTGATCAACTCTTCGACCGGGATGTGCTCGTTCATCTGGCACCGTCACCCAACGCCGCGGCGTCCTCGCACTGCGGTCCGCGGTCCGCGGTCAGGCCCCGAGCCGCTCAGGCGCACGGCCCGGGAACCACGTCTCCACGGATCCATCGTCTGCCGGTCGGCCTGCCGCCGCCTCCCGGCAGGTCTCTCCGACGGCGCTCCTGGGCGTTCCCGGCCGCCCCCGGGCGCCTTCTGGTCACGCGACCGGCACGGCGGCACGCTGACGGGTCCACGGCCCGCACCGGCAGGAATGGGCTGGGGTAGGCGCACGCGGCGTACGGGCTCCGGAGTGGGGGTCAGGGGCAGCTGATGCGGATGTCGCCCGGGTCGGTGGTGCAGGTGTCGGTGCCGTGGCCGCCGTTGGCGGTGTCGTTGCCGAGGACGCCGTCGGTGGTGGTCAGGCGGTCGTTGCCGTAGTAGCCGGTCAGGGTGTCGTTGGCCGGTCCGCCGTTCAGGTCGTCGTCGCCGAAGCCTCCGTCGATGTTGCCGTTGCCGTACCCGCCGTGCACGGTGTCGTTGCCGTAGCTCGCCCGGATGATGTCGTTGCCGCCGAGGCCGCAGATTACGTCGTTGTAGTAGCCGCCGTTCAGGGTGTCCGCGCCGCTGGTGCCGATGATCGTGCAGCCGCGGGCGTTGTTCACCGAAGTGGTCGCGAGCGCCGTGTTGTTGGAGGTCACCGGGTCCTGCTGGGTGGCGGTGACTCCCGCCGTGTTCGTGAGCGTGCCGGTGGTGCGGGGCTCGGCCGTCACCGTCACGGTGACACTCGCGCCCGGGGCCAGGGAGCCGAGGGCGCAGTTGGCCTGCGTCGCGGTGGTGGTGCAGGTTCCCTGGGTGGCGGTGGCCGAGGTGAGGGTCACGCCGGCTCCGGAGAGCGTGTCGGACAGGGTGACGCCCGTGGCAGTGGCCGTGGAGGTCGCGGAGTTGGAGACCGTCACGATGTACGAGGCACGGTCGCCGATGCTGACAGTGGCCGTAGCGGACTTCGTCACCGACAGGTCCGCGGTCGACGGCGGCGGGGGCGGCGGAGTGCCGTCACCGCCCTGGTAACGGGCGACGGCGAAGGCGAAGCCCGCCCCGTAGCCGGCCGCGACGATCTTCCCATCGGGCTGTACGAGCACCCCGCGGGCCTCGTCGAAGTCCCCGCAGCCGGTGACCGCGAAGCCGTCACCGCCGAAGCCGGTGTCCACGGTGCCGTTGGGGTTGAGGCGGGCCAGGCCGAAGTCGTTGGCCTCCGCGCTGTTCGGGTCGTCGGCCCGCCCGGCGAGGACGATCTTGCCGTTCTGCTGGAGCGCCATGCCGTACGCGATTCCGCCGTCGCCGGGGACGTTGACCGAGGTGCGCCCGCCGACGGCGAAGCCGGTGTCGGGGCTGCCGTCGGCGTTGTAGCGCAGGACGGCGAAGCCGGCGCCGCCGGAACCCGCGGCGACGATCTTGCCGTCCGGCTGCACCGCCACGGCGTTGCCGAACTCCGTGCTGCCGAAGTCCGCGGTCACCATGCCGTCACCGCTGAAGGTGGTGTCCAGCGTGCCGTTGGGCAGGTAGCGGGCCACGCCGATATCGAAGGCGGTGTCGCCCACGTATCCGACCGTGAGGACCTTGCCGTCCGGCTGGAGGGCCATGCCGCGGCCGATGCCGCTGCCTTCCTGGGGGAAGATCCCCCTGAAGGCCGTGGCCACCGCGCCGTCGCCGCCGAGGCTCGGGTCCAGGTTTCCGTTGGTGTCGACGCGGACCAGCGCGAAACCGCCGCCACCGGGCTTGCCTGCGGCGATGATCTTGCCGTCGGGCTGTACCGCCACGTCCGCGCCGTCCGCGGACCCGCCGAACTCTTCGACCCGTACCAGGCCGCCGTCGCCGAAGCCTGTGTCCAGACTGCCGTCGGTGTTGTAACGGGCCACGGAGAAGAAGCAGCAGCCGCTGCCCTCCTCCGTGAACCTCTCGGTGGTGCCGGCCACGACGATCTTCCCGTCTGAGGGCTGGATCGCCACCGCGTTGGCCGAGTGGGCGCCGCCGCCGAAGTCGCTGGTCACCGTGCCGTCCCCGCCGAAGCCGGGGTCGAGGCTGCCATGGGTGTCGTAGCGGGCGAGTGCGAAGCCGCCCTCGCCCAGGCCCACCACGACCAGCTTGCCGTCGGCCTGCTGCGCGATGTCGTGGCCTTCCGCGTACCCGCCGAAGGCAGTGGTCACCCGGCCGTCCGGCCCGAAGGTGGGATCCAGATCGCCGGGGGCGGCCAGCGCGGTGCCGGGCAGCGTCAGTACGAGCGCCAGCCCTGCGGCGGCCAGCATCCCGGCCTGGGGAAAACGTCTGCGGAGTCGTTTCGGACGGGGAAGGGGCATGGGCGTACGAACCTCCGGGTCGGGCGGTCAGCGCGCACAGCGCGCACAGCTTCGTACCGCCCAGGACCGCAGGGACCGCGGGAGCCGTGCCGCATTGCGCCCACTGGACCCCCGGGAACCACCCCCGCGAGGGACTGCGTGGGATGGGTGCCCTCACGACTCCAGGTGGCTGAATCCCACCTCGAAGCGTTCGACCGAGACGATCCGCTGGCCTTCCCGTTGTGCGGTTGCCTCACGGATCCGCGTGGCGTGGTTCTCGCTCGCGTGCATCGTCTGCTCGTCATCCCACAAGGTCAGCGACTTGGCCGTCCCCGAAGCCCGGTCGATGAGGTAATAGACGCCCCGGAAGCCGGGAAGCTCTTGAACCTGTTTGACGATCGCTTCCGAATGAGCGATCACGTCTCCCCCAGCGGGAACCGGTGATCCCTGGTAGGTGCTCAGCCTCGCGAACATCGCTGACGATCCTTCCCTCGCCGGGCTGCCGGGCAGGAGACGGGCAGCTCCACGACCAGCGTCCTCCGGCGGCGCGCACGACGCATGCCGACTTGCGAGAGCCGTACACGGGGTTGCGTCGAAGGTAGGTGCGTACAGGGCTTCCGTCTCCCCCGCATGGGGGGTGAGCCACCGTGATGTTCACTGATCGCGTGGACGCCGGACGGCATCTGACCGGCGCGCTCCGTCACCCGCAGGGGGTGGATTCCCGGTGGCCCTCCACAGCTCGCAGCCCCGGACTCGGTACCTACATGACGTACGTGCCGAGATCGTCGGCTTCAACGATTTCTGGGAGCGAGCCGCCCTCCCGCAGAGGCGTGACGTAACGGGTCGCGATCACTTCTGTGAGCATTTCCCCCGGCTATCCGGCCGTTGAGCTGCGCATCCAAGGCATATCCGCTCACCCCTGCAGGCACCATTCGGCGAACCCCGCGATGCTGTCGTCCACGCGGGCGTCCTCGTCCGCCACGGCGGCGGTGCGGAAGAACCGGACCTCCTGGAAGTGCAGCTCCATGGCCTGGACGAGGCTCCGCAGGCCGAGCGCCTCGCAGAGCCAGGTCCTCGCCTCGGCGCCGTCGAAGCCTGCCGGTACCAGGCCGTGCTCGGCGAGCAGGTCCGTCTTGCTGATCGCGACCGCCAGGCGCGAGCGCTCCAGCGGGGCACCCATCGCGGCCACCGCCTGGACCGACCGGGCGAAGACCTCCTCGGGATCGACCGTGGAGCCGAGGGTGCGGTCCAACAGGGGACCCGGCGCCGGGTCCGTCGTGGTCCAGAACTCCTTCACCGCCATCGGGTCGAGGACGAAGACGAAGGTGCGCGCGGCCCGCGCGTAGCGCAGCGCGTCGGTTTCCTCGCGGTCGACGAACCGCTCGCCGGCCGTGTCGAAGAGGTGGACCAGCCGCTGGGAGCGGCCGCCCCCGAGGACGAACGAGTGCGCCCGGGGCAGCGCCTTCTGCGTGGCGCGCGTGTTTCCGCGCATCCGCAGCACCTCGCGCAGCACCTGGTAGTTGGCCTCCGACTCCTCGTCGGCGAGGGTGAGCGCCGGCCCGCCGTTCGCGGCCGCGCGCTCCAGGGACAGCAGCATGGCCGCCATCAGCTGCGTCTTGCCCGCCGCCCGCCCGCCGATCAGCGGTATCACCACCTCGGGCATGTGGCCGGCGTCCGCGTTCATCGGCTTCCCGCAGTGGGGGTGGACGCAGTACGCCTGGAGCCGCGCGTCCCGGCTCATCAGCATCAGCAGGGTCGGCATGCGCTGTCCGCACTGGCAGCGCCGCCGGAAGATGCCGTACGTGCCGGGGCGGATGTCGGCGTGCCGGCGTCGGCAGGTGGGGCGCGGGCAGTCGTACGCGGGATAGGGAACGCGTTCGAAACAGTGCGGGCACAGCATTCCCGTGCGGAGGTGCTTCACCCACAGCACCGCCCGGTCGACGGCCCGCAGCGCGCCGGCGAGGAGCCTGGCCCCGCCCGCCAGCAGGGCCATGACCGACGCGTGCAGGCCCAGCAGCACGGCGAGCGGCGCCAGGGCGACCACCAGGCCCGCGCAGAGTCCCAGGTACAGCGCCAGCCCGTACGGCACGGTGAAGGCCCGGTTGTGTGCCGGAGCGGTGAACTGCCTCGAGGTCACGGCCCGGAAGGAGTCGCCGACCGTGGTGACGTACGACCGGCGCTCCAGCACGAGGATCTGGCGCAGGTCGCGGGAGGCAGGTCCGAAGAAGTAGTTGCGGTACGCCTTCACCTGCTCGTCCTGCGGACGGTAGGGCGCGATGGTCTGGAACTCGGGGGTGCGCCGGTGCACGACGCCGACCACCGTGCGTCCGTACCCGGCGAGCACCTGCATCACCAGGGCGAGGCCCCGCAGGGCGGCGATGACCGGGACGAAGGGCAGGAACGCGCCGAGCCCGATGAGGTACAGGGCGGGAATGAGGACGAAGTAGATGATTTCATACACGGCGGGTCACTGTCCCTTCTTCTTCCGTGACGTGTCGGGACGGGGCGCGCCGGGTGCCGGGGGCTCGGACGCCTTCGCCCCGCGAGGATCCACGGCGGCGGGCGCCGAGCGGCGGCCGAAGGGCGAGTACCAGGGCCGGCGCTGCGGGCTCTGCCGCCGGGCCTCGGCCTCCTCGGCGTATTGGTCGGCGAGTTCGGGATGGTGAGGCCGTACGGCCGCCTCCAGCCGTTCCAGATCCGCCGGGCGCCAGTGTGCGGCGGGATGGGCGCGGATCGCCGTCACGAGCTCCAGTTGGGCCTGGGTGCGCAGAGCCTGCCGCGACAGGGTGGCTGCGGTGGCGACATGGGTGAGCAGTACGTCGCCGATCCCCTCACCGCCCGTGACCTTGCGGTACACGTCCGACAAGTAGCGGTCCAGGTCGCGGTCGCTCAGGTCCGCCAGCCGGCCGCGCAGTCGCGGGGTGTCGGCGGGCAGCCACAGCATGGCGGGCACCAGGCACAGGCCCGTGAGCGCGAGCGTCGCGGTCCATCTGAGCTTCGGCGGGATCGCGAACGCCTCGAGGAGGTCCGTGGCCTCGACGGCCTCACGGAGGGCCCTGTTCAGATCGAGGGCGATCCGTACGCGCTCCCCCACGTCCGAAGGCAGCCAGGCGAAGCGGCCCGGATCGGCGAGCAGCCCGCACAGGCGCAGACAGGCCGCCAGAGACTCCTGGTCCTGGATGTCCTGGCCCAGGGCGCGGCGGAACCATGCGCCGACTGCCTCGTCCACCGGTTCCGAGGCGGGCAGCAGCCTGGCGATCCAGGCCGCTTCCTCGTGGGTCCAGGTCCGCGAGGGCCGCCAGAGGGCGCTCACCAGCTCCTCGTCGGGCGACGTGCGCCCCCGGATCTTCAGGATCTTGAACATGATCGGAACCGTGTCCGAGGGCATGCGTTCGGCCCTCGCCCGCAGGTAGTGCTCCAGGACCAGGGGGCGGTCCGCCAGGTCGGCTTCGCGCAGGAGCTCGGCGGGGAACTGCGACAGCAACTGCTCTTGGCCGGAGCGTCCCTTCAGTACCTCTTCCACCGCCGCGGCCAAGGATTCGCGCATCGCCGGCAGAACGCGCAGGAGTTCGGACACCTCGTGCAGCGGGTGGTCGGTACTCGACGCGAGCAGGGCATGAGCCAGGCCGAGGGTCTCCCGGTCCACGACCTCCGGTGTCAGGGGGAGCCTGGCGCCGACGGCCCAGAGCAGCAGGCGGGTCCGCTCGCGGGGGGTCCGTGCCTCCGCCGCGAGCCGCTGCCACAGCGCGGTGGCCCGCTCGCGTGCCGCCGGGTCGTCGATCGGCACGGGCGGGGCGGCGTCCTCGGCGGCGCGGATGTAGGCCCGCATCCGCGACCCGTGCAGTTTCCCCTCGATCTCCCGGTGCACGCGCATGTCGCCCCCGGCCTTCGCGGCCGCGCTCAGCATGGCCAGCCGGCCGTCGTCGAGGTCCCGGTGCTTGCGGTGGATGTCCTCCGCGACGGTCGCCCGGAGTGCGCCCAGGTGGTCGGCCCCGGCCAGCCAGTGGGTCACCGCGTGGACATCGGCCGTGGTGAGGGGGATGCCGCCCGCGCACGCCGCTGCGGCGACGGGGGCATGCCAGTCGTCCGGCGTCGCCTCGCCGCCCCGTGCGTAGTCGGCCGTCCAGGACCAGACGAGCCGGACGGAATCGACGCCGATCCTGGTGAGGAGGCGGACCAGGTCGCTGACGGGCACCTCGGGAAAGACGCCCCGCGAGAAGTCGAAGACGGTGTAGGCCGCTTCGTCGTCCGTGCCGAAGGCGAGCTGCGCCTCCGGCACGGTGCCGATCAGGTGCAGCCGGCTACGGGCCGGACGGAAGACGTAGGTGGCGAAGGAGAGCCCGCGGGCCAGCGGGGGCGGCAGCAGGTAGGAGACCGCGGCGAACCAGCGCGCGATCCGTTCGGTGTCGCGGTCGACCACCACCACCGAGCCGTGTTCGGTCAGCGCGGCGAACACGGCGGCCAGCAGCTCCGGCAGCCGGGCCGCGTGGGGATGCCCGCGCAGGAACTCGCTCACGGACCGGACACCGAGCGGTCCGGGCGCGGGCGCCGCGAGCACAGGGATCTCCGTGGCCGGGGCCACCGTGCGGGTCCACACGGGCGAGTTCCACAGCTCGATCCCGAGCATCCCGCCCGCGGCCTCCCGGAAGTCCTCGCTGTGCAGGGCGTGGGCGAAGTAATTGCCGAAGCGGCGGGCGGAATCGCGGCCCACGTACCGCACGCACAGCGCGGTGGCGCGGCGCCCGTCCCGGTCGTAGGGCCGGTAGCAGAGGTTGACCGGGCAGCGCTCCAGCAGCTCCGGCGTGTCCGACTCCACCAGGGAGCGGGGCGGCTCGTACCCGGCCAGGGCCTCCACGGCCTGCCGGGTACCCGCGGTGACGCCCGCGCTGACGGCGTTGAACTGGAATCCGGAGAACCCGCTGAGCCCGTGCTCGCAGGAGGTGTAGTAGAGCTGCTGGAAGTGCTTCATCCCCGGCCCGCCCTCGGCACCGAACCGAACTCGCTCAGGAGCCACAGCAGGGGGTCGGCCACCCGGTACGGCTGGATGCCGGTGGCGGCGACCCGGGCGTCCGTGGTGGGGTTGCGACCGAGCGCGGAGACCCCGAAGTACCGGTAGCGGGAGTAGTGGTTGTCCAGCAGGTGGTCGATCGGCACGCCGTCCCAGTCCTTGAGGAGCCGGCGCACCTCCTCGTGGACGTTCAGGCTGTCGCCCACGTCGAAGCGGTCCCGCGCGGGCGCGTGGTCGCGCAGCGGACTGCCGGCATCGAGCAGGTGCCAGAAGGCGTCCATCTTCGAGAAGACGACGGCGATCGGGATGTCTATCTTCTGGGCGGCGGACCGGCCGGAACGGCGGGCGAGTAGCAGGTTGGTCACCCGGGAGAGGACGTTGATGGGAGGGTCGAGCCCCTCGCTGCCCGGCAGCGGGGTGCCGGGCAGGGCGTTGTCGCGGGCGCCCGGCATCTGCAGCGGGTCGAGCAGCAGCACGATGCCGTCGGCGCCGGCCAGATAGCGGGTGTTGAGCTCCACGTTCTCGCGGGAGTTGAAGTCCTCACCGGCCGTGTCGAAGAAGGACAGGACGGTGTGCTGCGGGCGTTCGCCGAGCAGCGTGCGCCGGCGCAGGCCGAAGCGGAAGACCAGCGGGTCCACCCGGTTGAGGTTGGTGGAGGCCGTCTGGGTACCGGGGAACATCTGGTTGTCGCGGTAGAGGCGGTCCTCGTAGTCGGAGCTGAAGCGCCGCATCGTCTCGTCGTCCGAGCCCATCAGGGCCGCTCCGAAGGCCTCTCCGACCCGGTTGCGCATCTCGTGGAGCAGGACCGTCATGTAGACGGTCTTGCCCGACGCCTTCGGTCCGACCATGGCGATCAGACGGTTGTCCATCATGCCGAACTGGACGGGCAGTTCGGAGTGGCAGACCGGGCAGATCCGGTAGGTGGTCTCTCCGTCGCAGTCCGGGCAGACGGCCGTGGGCTTGCGGCCGTCAGCGGCGAAGTCCGGTCCGAGGTCGTGGCTGCGGCGCGGTCCCTTCCGCTGGTCGAGCACTTGGTCGCGGCGTCGCTCGCACTGCTTTCCCGTCCGGCTCAGCCGGCTGTTGCAGCGGAATCGGATCTCGCGCGGGGCGAAGTTCTCGTAGCAGTAGGGGCAGATGAGGCGTTTGGCCATCAGGTGACTCGCAGTCTGTGCAGCGCCGTCGGGCGGATGTCGATACCGAAGTCGGTGCCCGCGTCCGCGTGCGCCGGGAAGCAGACCAGCCACGACGGGCCGCGCGTGGCGGGCAGCGGGAACTCCACGGTCAAGGGGGTGGCTGGGGACAGCCGCTGTGCGGGCACCTCGTGCAGGACGGTGCCCTCGGCCGTACTGGTGGGGCGGAAGCGGCCGAGGCTGTGGACGATGTGGAGACCGGGCAGGTCGCAGCCGTCCTCGGAGGTGAAGGTGACCGAGGCCACCCGGCCCTTGAGGCGGCGGCGCACGCTCGGCTCGTACGAGACGACCGTCGGGGCGGCCGGGACGAGCAACGAGGAGGCTCCTTCGCAGTCATCGCCGAGCTCCGCCACCAGGGCCTCCACGGTGAGCGTGACGGCCCCGTTGCCGACGGCCAGGTCGAAGCCGCCGTCGTGCTCGTACACCCGGCGGCGGCACACGGTGTCCCCCGCGCCCGCGGCGGCCCCGGCGGTGTTCCCCTCCCGGCGCCAGCGCACCCGCGCGCTCAGGGCCCCGTCGGGCCACGCCCACAGCACGAGGAGGTGGTCCCCGCGCCGGACGGCCTGGAGCTGGGGCACCGGGACCGCGAACAGGGTCCGCGGATCGACGGGGGACCTCGGCGGGGTCTCGGCCGTGATGTCGTACGGATCGCTGCCGCCGGGCCGGGCCGCGGAGCTGTACTCGGGCTCGGGGTGGGGCTCGGGCTCGGCCTCGCGGTGGTGAGCGCTCGGCGGGGGCGGTGGCGATGGCTCCGGAGGGCCGGGGGCATCGGTGGACGCGGGTCCGGCCGTCGGGGACTCGGCGTACGAGGCGTGCGGGGGCTCGGTGTACGGCGCGTGCGGGGGCTCGGCGTGCGGCGCGTGCGGGGGCTCGGCGTACGGCGGTGGCGGGGCATCGGTGTGCGGCTGCCCGGCCGCCGCGGGATCGGGGGGTGCGAAGGCGCCCTCCTGCCCGGCCGGCCCGGCGCCCTGCCGCGGGGCGGGTTCGGGGTCCTCCAGCGGGGGACGCCCGGTGCGGGGCTCCGGGTCCGTCAGCGCCCCGGCGGGTTCGGGGTCCAGGAGGGTGTCCACGGACTCGGGACCGCCCGGGTACCGGGTGTCCCCGCCGGGGCGACCGGTCTCCGTACGCGGGTAACCGGAGTCCCGGTCGGTGTAACCGGAGTCCCGGCCGGCGTACCCGGCCTCCGCCCGTCCCGGCCTCCCGGCGGATCCGGTGACGACGCGCAGCAGTCCGAAGTCCCGCAGCTCCAGCAACCCGAGCACGACGGCGAGTTCGGGGCGGTCGCAGCGCACCGTCAGGCCCTGCGCGGCCGGGAGGGCCTCGATCCCGGTCCGCAGGCCGGGCTCGGCGCACATCCCGCCGGCCAGCAGCACCGTGTCCACGGCCGGTTCCGCGGTGCCGAGCTGCTCCGCGACGGCGGCGAGCAGGCGCTCCCGCAGGGGCGTCACCGCCCGCTCGAAGTCGCTCCGCTCCAGGGTCAGCGGATGCCGGCCGCCCGTGGCGTCCTCCACGGCCTCGGTGACCGCGTCCGCGTCGCCGAGCGCCCGTCGCAGAACCTCCGCCGCGCCGAGCGGGTCCACGCCGTCCGGCAGGCGGCCGGCGAGTTCGGCGGCGACCGCCGCGTCCCAGTCGTCGCCGCCGAGCCGGAGGCTGAGACAGCGGACCACGTGGACGGTGAGGTCGGGGGCGACGGCCAGGACGCTCAGGTCCAGCGTGGTCGCCCCCTGGTCGCAGACCAGGACCGTGTGGTCCACGCCCTGAGCGACGGCCCCGTAGTGCAGGGCCACGGCCACGGGCTCCGGGACCGCGCGTCCGACCTCGAGCCCGGAGCGCTCCACCGCGTACCGCAGCTCGTCCTCCCGCCCGCCCGACACGGGGAGTCCGAGAGCGACCGTGCGGTCCGGTTCCGCCCCGTGGACACCCTCTCCCGCCGGGGCGGATCCGATCAGCAAGGGCAGGGCCCCGACCGGGTCGAGGACGCCGTCCACACCGGCGAGCCCCGTCGTGGTCACCTCCGGCAGGCCGTCGGGGCCAACCCGCGCGACCCGCCCGAAGCGGTGCCCCAGGTCGATGGCGATCATGACCGTACGCTCCCTTCGCCCGTGAACGGCCCCGCGAACGGCCCCGCGCCGTCGGCGCTGACCCACGGCCGGCCGTCGGCCCCGAGGCCGACCCGGATCCGGCTGCCCGGCTCCGGACGGTTCACCAGCAGATGGCCGACGACGGCCGAGCGCACCAGTTCCAGTTCGTTGCGGATCTGCCGCCCGCCGTAGGCCTGGTGTCCGGGGTCCGACATCCGCTCCGTGATCCACGGGTGCAGGGTGTCCGTGTCGGGAACCAGCTCCACGCGGTGGCGTTCCCGGACCGACTCGGCGAGCTCTCCGAGCAGCCGGTCGGCGATCCTGGCGACGTGTTCGGGGCGCAGCATGTCGAAGACGACCACACCCGGCTTGAGCCGGCCGTAGATCTCCGGCCGGCCGATCTGCCGGAACTTCTCCTCCACCGCGCGGGTGAAGTGCGCCTCCAGCTGCGGGTACGAGAGCTGGTCACGCTCCTCCAGCAGGCTCCGGACCTGGTCCGCACCCGTGTTGGAGGTGAAGATGATCAGACACTGGGAGAAGTACGCCGTCTGGCCGCGCCCGTCGGTGAGCCGGCCGTCCTCCAGGATCTGCAGGAACTTGTCCAGCACCTTGGGGTGGGCCTTCTCGATCTCGTCGAAGAGCAGCACGCTGAACGGACGTTCCTGGACGCGACGGGTCAGCTCGCCACCCTGTTCGTGGCCGATGTAGCCGGGCGGCGCGCCGGCCAAGCGCTCGGCGGCGTGCTCCTGCTGGTACTCGCTCATGTCGAAGCGCGCGTAGGCGCTCTGGTCGCCGAACATCAACTCGGCCACTGCCTTGGCGAGTTCGGTCTTGCCCACGCCGGTCGGTCCAACGAAGAAGAAGGCGCCCCGGGGACGAGCGGTCCCCGAACTGCCGAAGTCGACGCCCACGAAGGCGGATTGGAGGGCGGATGCCACGGCGTTCACGGCCACGGTCTGGCCGACCACCCGGGAGCCGAGGACCCCGGCAGCGCCCGCCACGGTCTCCCGGTCGAGCTGGGTCCACGGGTCGACGCTCACGTTGAGCCGGTGCATTTCCAGCAGCTTGTCCGGTTTCCGCAAGGGTGCGTTGCGCAGCCACGAGGTCCTGGCGAGGGACTCGATGTCCCAGCCCAGCATGCCGTCGGTGGCTCCGACGAGGGCTTCGAGATCGGCGCGCGAGGACTCGTGCGCCCCGTTGAAGTGGCGGAGCAGCCAGGTGAGCCACAGGCGCCGTTCGCTGGGGTCGGGCGGGCCGATGTGCAGTGCGGCGACCCTCGGATCCTCCAGGTGGAACCAGCCGGGCAGCCGCCCCACGTCACCCACCGCGCACAGGACCGCGTTGCGCGCGTGCGGGGCCGGGCCCGCGGCGGAGCGCGGGGTCACGGCGTCCGTCATCGCGGCGCGCAGCCTCAGATAGCCCAGGTGCGATTCGGGCCGGCCGGGCGGCAGGTGGTGATCGACGTCTTCGAAGACGAAGGCGACGGCCGCGTCGGGCAGGGCCACCAGGCGGTGCACGGTGGCGACGACGTCCTCGAAGGAGCGGGGCCGGCCCGACTGCCGCGGCGCCAGCAGGCGTTCGCGTCCTCGGTCCCGCTCGTCTCCGCGTCGGGCGCGGGCGGTCGCGTCCGGCGCGCCGTCGAGCGGTCCTTCCGCGTCCCCGCGCCCCTGCGGGGGCCGCGCTCCCGCGCCGTCCGGGGGCGTTCCGGTCGCGGCAGCCCCTCCCGGAGTCCGCGTACGCTCGGAGGACCGCCCCTCGCGCAGCTCGTCGAAGCGCTCGGCGTGACCGGGCAGCGGAAAGGCGAGCCCGCCCACCGGATCCCACCAGCCGACGACCTCGGCGCCGCGCGTTTCGAGCAGACCGGCGACCACCTCGCGGAAGGAGGCCGGCCGGTCCGCGAACCACCAGCGGTCCCTGATCTGACCGTTGAGGATCACTTGGCGCCCGCGCCTCAGCTCCCAGCCGAGGGACACCGCCCACAACGGCATCATGCCGTCCGCGACCACCGGTTGCCCGTCACCGGCGGGCCCGCCCGGGTGCTCCGTACGCGAGGGGCGTCCCGCGCCGTCGGCGCCGTTGTCCTGCTTCGTCCAGCCGACCGTGCTCACCCCGTCCAACTCCACTCCTCCGTGTCCGGCCGCTGCTCCGCCTCCGTCAGCGGCTTGCCCCGCGGACCCGGCGGCTTCCCCAGCCAGGTGAGTTCCCCGGGGACGAAGCCGTCCCCTTCGACGATCGCCTCGTGCACCCGCACCAGGAGGTCCTCGGTGCGGTCGCACACCGCGACCTCCGGATCCGGGCGGAGGGTGACATCGGGCTCGCCGTCGACCTGGTAGACGAGGACGGGGGTGCCACCGCCGTCCGTGGTGATCGTGGTCTGGTACGTCGCCCCGGTCGGGCGCTCGAAGCTGAGCAGCAGCTCTCCGGCCTGCTCCGCTCCCCCGGTGAAGGCGAAGCCCTCGCCGATCATGGCGTCCTGCAGCGCCTGCGCGAGATCCATCCGGCGTGCGTACGCCAACTGCAGTTCGTCCAGCTGGGCTTCTGCACCGACGAGCAGTTCCTCCAGCGCCTCGACCGCCGTCAGCGCCTCCGTCGGCGCGCCCGCCGCGAGGGGGCTCGTGACGGCGGTCAGCGCCGCCTCGATGCGCTCGGCGAGTTCGGGGTCGGCGAGCTCCCGGGCCTCGGCCGCCGCCTCACCCACGGACTGCCGTACGACGGCGAGCCGGTCCGTGGCCTCGGCGAGCACCGCCGTCACGCGCTCCTGTTCGGCCTCCAACGCGGCCTGCCGGGCCGCCTCTTGCTCGGACGCGCGCTCCTCCGCCTGCAGCTGTGCCTCGCGCGCCTGCTCCGCCCGGCGGCGTTCTTCGGCGACCCGCTCCCCTACGGTCGCGGAATGCCGGGCGAGTGCGTGCTCCGCGGTGCCGAGCATCGCCTGGAACCGCGTCTGCGCACCGGATCCGGCCGTGGTGCGCAACTCGGCGAGCAGGTCGAGGCAGCGCCGGTGTCCCTCGGGGTCGCTTTCACGGGCCCCCGGCCCGATCCCGGCGAGCCGCTCCTCCAGCCCGGCCATGACGGCACCGTGGTCGGCGTTCCGGCCGGAAGCCTCCGCCTCCTCGGCGAGCACGACGACCCGGCCGCGCAGTTCCTCGATGTCCCGGCCGGGATCCTCGCCCCGCTCCACGCTGCTCTGGAGCAGGTCCAGCCGCTCCCGCAGCACGCGCACACCGGAGTCTTCGGCACGGGCCCGGCCCAGCAGCTGACGCACCTCGGCCAGCCGGCGCACGTCGGCGTCGGCCTGCTCCTGATGCACCCGGGCGGCGTGGGACTGCTGTTGCGCGGACCGGCGCCGGGCGATCTCGACCTCCCGGCGCCCGGCCTCCGCCCTGGCCCGCTCCCGGCGGGCGGCGACTTCCCGGGCCCGCTGGGCGGCACGCTCTGCCCGTTCCCTGGCACGCTGTGCCTCCAGCCGCCGACGTGCGGCCTCCCGGGCGCGGCGCCTTTCCGCCTCGATCCGCGCGTAGGCCGGCGCGACCGTCACGGTGCTGTACTTCGGTGATCCGCTCATGCTTCCCTCCGTTCCTCGGCGCGCAGGACGAAGCCCCGTGCCGCGAGTCGTTCCTCGAGCCCCTCACGGAAGCCGGGAGTCGGCGGCACTCCGGCCCAGGACAGTGATCCGTCGGCTTCCAGGGACAGTTCGACGCCCGCGCTGTGGTCGGGCTCGGTTCCCACGTCCGCGTAGCGGCCGGTGAGCGCGATGATGCGCTGGTTGGAGGAGCCGCGCCAGCGCAGACCGTGCTGCCGCGACGCCACGTAGGGGCCGTCGACGAGCAGGTCGAGGCGGCGCAGCAGTGCCTGCCGGTCGGGGCCGCCCCGGCGCAGGGCCTCGTACCGGAATCCGGAGTAGGCCATCGCGCCGAGTTCGGGGCGCCGCGCCCGGACGGCGTCGAGCAGCAGGGCCAGCTCCGCCGCCTGACTGAAGGGTTCGCCGCCGGAGAGGGTGACGCCTTCGATGTCGGGCAACCCGCAGAGCCAGTCCGTGAGTTCCTCCACGGTGTGGGCGGTGCCCCCTTCGAAGGGCAGCGTCTCCGCCGCCACGCAGCCCCGGCAGCGCAGCGGGCAGCCCTGCACCCAGATCACGGCTCTGACCCCCGGTCCGAGGACGGTGCAGCGGTCGAGCCGCCGCGCCACGGAGAGCTTGGTCACCTCTGCCATACCGTGCCCTCCGTCCCCTTCCCGTCCTTCGCGTCCTTCCCGCCCTTTCCGCCCGTCCCGTCCTCCGCGTTCCCGGCGTCCCCCGCCACTCCGTCCGTACGCGGTCGCGGGTCCGGCACCGGATAGCCGTCGGCCCCGCGTTCGGCCAGGTCGCACCAGGGGCACCAGGGCCGCTCCGCCGTGTGCACGTGCAGGGCGTTCCTCCGGCAGGTCCTCAGCCGCGCCGGATCCGACTCCGCCGCCAACGCCTCGCCCCAGACCGACGCGGAAGGCCGGATCCCGCCGAACGCGGCCCGGAAGAGCGCGGTGAGCCGGCGCGGGAGCAGGTCTACGGGCGGCGCGGAGCGGGGCAGGTACACCGAGGTCCGGTCGAGCAGGCGGCACCGGCCGTGCAGGACGTTGTCGTCGTACGACAGGTAGTCGCCGCCCGCCGAGGGATGCCCGGCGAAGGGATGGAGTCCGCACATCAGCAACTGGTGGATCAGGACGGCGAGGACGAACTCGTCGGACGCCCGGTCCGGCGCGGTGCCGGCCGGAGCACCGATCCGTTCGGGCGCGGTGTGGCCCGGACTGCCCATCCGCCCGGGGAACGCCTCGCCCCCGTCCGTGAACTGCCAGGAGTCCACGTCCGCCATGCCGACCCGGCCCTGCTCGTCCACCCAGAGGTTGTCCGGCTTCAGGTCGCCCACCACGTAGCCCTCGGCGTGCAGGTCCGCGAGGAGGCGGGCGAGCGAGAGGGCGGCCGCGAGTGCGGTGGCCCACGTCGCGCGGGGCAGCAGCACCTGGCGGGCCTGCGGGGTCAGCAGGTACGCGAACGGCTGATGGGCGTGGCGCATGTCGGTCATCACGTAGCCGTCCACGCCGTCCCCGCCCGGGCCGCCGGCCCGAACCCCGGCCATCGGCCAGGCGACCCGCGCGGGCGTCCCCGAGAGCAGCCGGACGGAACGCGGCTGACGGCGCTGCCGTACCAGCCGGGCGATGCGGCGCCGGTAGGCGGCGGGATCGGGCGGGTCGAGGACGAGTTTGGCGACCAGGGGGCGCGCGTCGTCCACGGCGAAGACGACCCCTTCGGAACCGCTGCCGATCTGCTGCGTGAGGTGCCATGTGCGTCCGCTGTCGGACACCACCGTGAGGGCCATCGTCACCTGCCGTCCGTGAGAGCGCAGAGCACCGTCAGGTCGTCACCGGTCCGCGCCGCCCCCGGCCCGGAGAGCAGGGCGCGCAGGGGTGTGGCGTCACCGCCGTTGGCGCGGAGCGTGGCCGCGAGGCCACAGAAGAACCGCTCGGAGGGCAACGGTCCTACTTCGGGTGGGAGTTCGCGTACGGAGGGGTGGTCGAGCGTCAGGGCCGCACAGCCGTCGGTGGCGAGCACGACCCCGCTCAGCTGCGGCTCCCAGACCACGAAGGACCGTAATCGCAGCGCGGCTCCGGGCGACGAGAGGAAGACCGTCTCCGGCGCGCCCGGAGCGGGCGGCGGGAGGACCAGGTGGCACCGCTCGCGCACCTCGCGGGCCGGCCCGGACCCGTCGGGGTCGCGGGTCAGTACCGTCCCGAAGCAGTCGCCGACCGAGAGGAACGCCACCCAGGGCGGCCGCACGACGGCCGCCGCCAGCGTGGCGGCGAGCGCGCCGGCGTCCACCGGCTCCGACGGTTCGACCACCGACTCCGACGGTTCGGCCACCGCCGACAACACGCCCTCCACCGCCCGCCGGTAGTCCGCGACGATCCTGGCGCCGGCCTCGGCGATCCACCCGGTCCACACCTCCGGAGCGTCCCCCGCCCCGGGGATGTCCTCGGCCAGGATCCGGCAGGCGGCGTCCACGGCGATGTGCGCGCCGAGCGCGCTGCGCTCCCTGCCTCCGGCGCCGTCCGCGACGGCCAGCACCGCCGTCCCGCCCAACTCGACCGCTTTGAAGGCGTCCTGGCAGCCCTGTCCGCGGGCCAGGTGCGCGGTTCCCTGGACCGCGGCCCCCGCGACGATCACTGGTACCGCTCCTCGAGCAGGCGCAAGCGCCGCTGCCGGTCCACCAAGTCGGCCACCTGTCCGTGGATCTCGTCGGCGGCCTGGACCGCCCCGATCCGGTCCGAGCTCTGGAACAGCAGATCGAGGATCTGCCCGAAGTCCAGGCCCTCCAGCATCAGCGCCCCCTTGGGGGCGAGGACCCGCAGCAGCTCCAGGTCGGCGCCGCTCACACCGATCGCCTGGAGCACGCATTCGCCCCGCTCCTCGCCGCGCCGCACCTTCTCCGCCGTACCGGCCAGGGCGGCGGGGTCCATCGGCTCCCCGTCGGCGTCGCTCGGGGCCCCGTCCGTCAGAACCCACAGGAACGGCCTGCGCACCTGGACCCGCTGTTCCTGCAGCGTCCGGTGGCGCGCCCGGCTCAGGTCGAGGGCGATCTCGACGGCCTCCGTCATCCGGGTGAGTCCGGATGCTTCCAGCCGGGGCGGGCGCATCCGGTCCACCGGTACGAAGAGCCGCTCCGGCGCAGCTTCTTCGACCGGAACCAGCTGTTCCCGGTCCGGGTCGAAGACCCGGACCCGCGAGTCGAAGGTGATCAGGCACACCTCGACCCGCGCACGCAGCCTCGGCTCCGCCCGCACCCCGTCGAACCAGCCGGCCAGCGCCCGGCTGAGCTCGTCGATCCGGGGACTCCCGGCCGGGCGCCCCATGGAGGCCGAGGTGTCGAGGAGCAGGACGACGGGCTGCCGCTCGTCATTGCCCTGCGCCAGTCCGAAGCCGTACTCACTCATCCCCCCACACCCCACCCTGGTCCGTCGGGGCCGCCTCGCGGGCGACGCGCAGATCCCGCGAGGCCTCGTACCTCACGACCACCTCCGTGCCCGGCGCCGCTCCCGGGGGCTCCGGGAGCATGCGCAGCAGCACTCCTTCGACCAGGACGTACGCGTCGGGATCGGGCCAGGTGATCACCCGGCCCGGCGCCCCGTGCCCCCACTCTTCCATCCCACCGCTCATGCGCCCACGCTAGGTGACAGCTCATCAACTATGGCCGTGACAGCGAAGATTACCCAGACCATGATCCCCCCGCACCCCCCTTGCGCGGCCCCGGTGCGCCCCTCGTGCGCACCGGAGCGCCCCTCCATTGCACCGGGTCAGCCGGTTGGCCCCTGGTCGTGCGCCGGGCGGATTCCGGCGGCGATGCGCTCCACCACCGCCGCGGCCTGCGGGGTGCGCACCACGAAGTGCACGTCCCAGCGCGCCCCGCGCGCCAGCTCCGCCTCCACCGCCGCCCACACGGCACCCAGACTGACCTCGTAGGACAGTCCGCCACGGCCGGAGCCGAGCAGCGGGAAGCACACCGAGGTCAGCGGCGGCACATGGCGGTCGCACTCCTCGGCCAGCAGCGCCAGGGCCCGGGACACCGCCCGGGTGACATCGGCCGGCAGCACGTCGTAATCGTTGGTCCCGGCCCGGGGCACGGCGATCGCCGCGTGGTAGATGCGCCGTACGCCCTGCGCCGCCAGGGCCCCCGCCCCGGTGGCCGCCACCGTGCCGGGCCGCACCGCACGTCCCGAAGTACCGTGCTGCTCAGCCCACTCGAGCAGCTCCGCGGGCAGTGGGTCGGCCAGGAGCTCACCGGTCATCCCGTGCACCGCGGCGGCCCGCCGCAGCGACGCGGCGATGGACGACTTGTAGGCCTCGGGCAGCGCGAAATGGACGTTGGACGGGGAGACGACCACGTCCACGTCACGCAGCAGGTCCACGGGGTGCACGTGCACCGTGAGGCCGACGGTCCGGCCGGCCGCCCGGACCTCCACGGACCGATGGGTGCCTGCCCCGCCCCCGTCCACCGGCCCCGCCGGTCCACCCGATCCGCCCGGCGCGGCCGCGTCCGCCGTCAGCCGCACGATGTGCTCGGCGACCTGGCCGAGGACCATCACCTCCTGGTCCTTGCGGAAGCGCTCAACGCTCACTCCGTAGACCGACGCCGCCCTGGCCCGGCGGGAGGACGCCGGCCAGTCCCGGGTTCCCTGGGCCAGGCCCAGGGTGTACTCGGCGGCGGTGCGCAGGGTCCCCGCGTCCAGGCGGGCCACCGCACTGCGCAACAACACCTCTATGGGCGCCCCCGGCGGCCGGGCGCCGCCGGAAGCGACCGTCGTCGCCGCCGCCTCGAGCCCGGGAAGCGCGCGCCCCCGCAGCCGGATCAGTCCCGCGCGCCTGACCTCCTTCAGTTCGGCGAGAAGTGACGTGTAATCAGAAAGAGGCAATGCCATGGGCTCACGATGACATCACCCTTCACAGGCGGACAAGCCGCGTACGGACGCCCGGGAGCGCCCGTACGGGGCGTCACCACCCCATGGGCTCCGACACCTCCGCCCACAACGGGTCGAGGAGCCGGTTCACTTCCTTGAGGCCCGCCGGGGATCCGAGGTCTTCGACACCCCGTTCCGGCAGCGCCTCCAGGGCCCGGCCGTGGCGGTCGTCGAAGCGATCGTGGAAGAGCACCACGGCGTGCTCGGGCCGGTTCCGCCGGGACTGCCATACGAGCCCCATGGCGTCGGGCGCCTGGGCCCGGATCTCGCTCGCCCAGCGCCGCGCCTTCGCATAGCTCCGCTCGTCGTCCAGGAGCTCGGCGTTCCGGCGTACGGCCGCGAGGTCGGCCTCACCGACCAGGGAAACCACGGTCAGTTCACACGTGGTGCGCAGCACGCTCAACGACCTGCCCTGGACGAGGGCGTAGGGAATCGTCCGCTTCTCGCCCGTCCAGGGCACGGAGCGCAGCACGCTCTCCGCGACGGCCGTCAGTGCGCTGTCGGCCAGGTACAGGCTGTGGTACGGGTCCAGCACGGTGCCTTCGAAGCGGCCGCCCTCGAAGTGGATGTCCGCAAGGGTGGGGTTGAACTGGGTCGCCCTGTACTTGGACTTGTGCACCCGCCACAGCTCCGTGCCGGCCGGGATCACCCTGAAGTTGGGGTGCAGTTCCTCCTTGATCATGGGGAAGAGCCTGATCATCGGCATGGAGTTGACCCTCATCACTCTCCCTCCACGAGTGCGATGGCCGCACCGACGAGTTCGTCGTCGCGCATCCGACCCAGCAACGACACCGGGGGCCCGCTCAGCCAGCTGTTGCCGCCGTACCACCACGAGGCGGCGCCCCGGGGATCGACCTCCGCCATGAGCAGCCGGTTGACCTCGAGCACCACCTCGTACGGGGTGCCGCCGCCGGCGGGGAACTGGAACTCCGGGTAGCGGTCGCCGTTCGGCGGGTCCGGCAGTCTGATCAGCTCGGGCGGTGGCGCCCCACCGCAGCGGGCCGTCACCTCGGCCGCCGAGAGGGCCGGCTCCCGGAGCAGCGGGTCGGTCGCGTGGTCGCCGCGCACCGCCGGGTCAGGCGTCGAGCCGGACTCTGGGGCAGGGGCAGGGGCAGGGGCAGGGTCCGGGGACGTCGAGCCCGTCTCCGCGGACGGGGCCTGGGCCTGGGCCGCCAGCAAGTTGACCAGCTTCAGCGCCTCCGTCACGGTCTGCGGCCCGGGAGGCGCGGCAACCAGCCGCACCCCGTCCACCATGGTGCGCACCGGATGGCCGAACGGCAGTTGCCGCAAGGCCAGCCTGACCCCCTGCAGCGCCCTGGGCACCGCCATGCCGTCGTCCGGTGACGCCTCGGCGAGCGCCTTCAGCCGGGTGAGGAGCAGCGCGTGCTGCCCGTCGTCGAGCGCGGTACGGATGGACTCCCTGTGCTCGCCGATCAGGGCGAGCAACGGCTCCGCGGACGGCCCGCGGCCCTCCTCGTTCATGCTGTCCCTTCTGCTGTGTTCGCCGAGCTCGGGCCCGGATGTCCCTGATGGATGAAGGCGGCCCAGAGCGCGGTCCGTTCCAGTCCCGGCTGTCCCATCTCCCGGAGCAGGTCGCCGCTGAGGGAACCAGGGTTCTCGCGGTGGGGGTCGAGCATCCACAACTGCGCGGCCCTCAGGGCGTCCACGGGGGCGAGCCCGTCGACGACCAGGTGGTGGTGGAACACCGCCATCAGCAGCGCGGAGGCACTGTCCTGGGCCAGCCACCGTGATCCCACGACGTCCCGCGCTCCGGCGGCGACGAACGCGGTGGTGAGGGTGAGCGCCTCGTCGTGGTCCCGCATGCTCAGGTCGGTCTGGCACGCACTCAGCACGACCAACGGCCCGTCGGACGGCTCCTGTCGGCCCCCGTGGTCGAGCAGCCGGGTCACCGTCAGCGGGGCCGGTGTGCAGGCGTCGTCGGCCACGAGGTTCAGGGCCGAGACCGTGGGACGGGTGCCCGCCGATCCGTGCGAGACCACGTGCAGCAAGGAGGTGCCGTCGGCGAGGAAGCCCAGGACGGCGTCGGGCGTGCCGGGCGGCAGTTCCTCGTCGTAGAGCGCGCCGCACAGCCGGGCGTGCGGATAGAAGACGTCCCGCAGGGTGGTGACCTCGGTATCGGCGTACGCCAGGCTCATCATCGGGTCGGCCACCAGAACGGGGAAGGTGGCCGGGTCCCTCGGCGCGCGCCGTGCCGTGCGCAGGAGTTGCCCGCCGGACGCCGCGTAGCTGATGACCGCCGTCTGGCAGAGCCGGTCGTGGGCGGCCTCGGCCGGGAGCCTCGCCGCGTGCCACGGCACGATGCCCAGGCGCCCGCAGGGCACGAGGACGATGCGCGGCAGCCGGTCGCGACGCCCTTCACCGGCTGCCGCCAGGCGCTCCTCGACCTCGCCGAGGAGCGGACCCAGGGCCTGGAACGCCCAGTCGCACAGGTCCTCCAGGGCCCCTTCCCACGTCCGGACGACGGCCGGGTCGTGGGGGCTGCCGTCCCGCGCCGCCGCTGCCTCCACGTACCGCGCGAGGGGCCCGCCCTCGACATCGCGAAGTTCCGTCAGCGCACCTGCACCGGCTCCGAGCTCCGGCCCCACCACGATCGCCAGGCCCGGGCCCGAGGTGTCTCCGGCCACCAGGTAGAGGAGTGCGTCCGCGCCGGCGTCGGCGAGCCCGTCAGCCAGGTCGCTCAGGGTGGGAGTGCCCAGGAGGCCCCCTTCCCCGCGGTAGCCGAGGGCATCGAGGGCTTCGCGGCGCAGCGTGCTCGGGAGCAGTCCGGGAACCTCCCCCGCGTCGCCGGGGGCCTCGCCGCCGCCGGCGGCCCGCCAGGCCGCCGCGAGGTCGTGGCGTCCGGCGGCCTCCAGCAGTTCGGGCACGGCCGAGGCGGTGGAGGCCGCCTGCAGGACCAGGGCCCGCCCCAGTTCGAGGGCCGTCACGGCCTCGTGCAGCCTGCCGTACGAGGCCGCCATGCGGGCCGCCCGTACGCCTCGGCTCGCCCCGGTACGGGCAGCCAGCAGCCCGTGCTCGACGCCCGACTGGAGGAGGACGTCGGCGGCGAGCGCCGTCAGGGCCTCCCCGGCGGCGTCCACGACCTCCGTGTCCTCCGGGTCCGGCTCGCCCTTCGTGCGGAGCCGGCGCAGGTGGTACGACTCGGCCAGCTGCCACAGCGCGTCGGCGGCGATCCGGGGCGCCCGGCCCTCCCGTACGCCGATCCGGAGCCGTTCGAGTTCCTCGATCAGGGCATCGAGCACGGCCGGGTCGCCGTCGAGGCCGAAGCGCATGCCCAGGGAGAGGGTGGAGGTGTAGAGGTCCTCCATCGAGGCGTCCGGGGGCGGGGGAACGTAGTCGGGGACCAGGCCCGCTCGCTCGCCGGTGAGGGCGGCGCGGATCAGGTCGAGCTCCCTCGCCCACGGCGTGGCCAGGTCACCGGCGAACGGCAGCCCGCTCGCGTCGGCACGTGTCATCCCCCGCTCGATGTGGGGCAGGGCCTTCAGCAGGGCGTCTTTGTCCCGGGTCAGCATGCCGAGCGAAGCATGGACCGTACCGATGGCCCAGTCGACGGCGAACCGGAGCGGGACGCTCTCGTCGACGACCGCCCCCAGGGCTTCGGCCTCCTCGACGAGTTCCCGGAGCCTGGGGACGTCCTCCGTCTCCCTCGCCTCCATCGATCGGAAGGTGATCTCCATCGCACGGGTGAAGGCGGCAGGGTCCCCCAATCCCGGAGGCAGCTTTCCGGCGGACCTTTGCAAGTGCTCGGCGACCGCACTGATGTGGGCACGTCCGGCCGACAGGTCCTGGTAGCTGCCGCCCACGGTCGAACTGATGCTCAGCAGGAGTGCCCTCAGACTTTCCAGGGTCTCCGACGCCGATTCCAAGCCCGGCATGGGCAGGTCCTGTACCGAACGGAGCCTTTGGAGCAGCTCGTTGAGTGCTTGCGGGTCACCGCTGCCCAGGACGGAGTCGAGCCCTTGGGTGGTCGCGTTCACGGCGTCCAGGGCGGCGATCATGTTCCGGAGGGCATCGGGGTCGAGCGGGGGGCGCGGCTCGGGAGCCGGGGCCGTCTTCGGCTCGGGAGCCGGCTGCGGCTCCGGCTCCGGCTCCGGCTCCGGTACGGGGTCCGGGTCCGGCTGCGGTACGGGGTCGGGGTCCGGGTCGTCCGGATAGAGATCCCGCTCCCACACCGGCCCAGGGGACGCGGCGGAAGGCTGCCCCGCCGACGCCATCGCCCCGAACATCCCGTCGATCATCTGGTTCAGCTGACCCGCGAACGGCGAACCGGGCGGCACCATGCTCGTCATCAGATCGGAGAGTCCCCGAGCGGAAGGGGCCGAGAAGAGCGCCTGCGCCTGGCGCAGCGGACCG
Source organism: Streptomyces sp. NPDC058289 (assembly GCF_042880975.1). Taxonomy (NCBI): domain Bacteria; kingdom Bacillati; phylum Actinomycetota; class Actinomycetes; order Kitasatosporales; family Streptomycetaceae; genus Streptomyces; species Streptomyces sp. NPDC058289. The sequence continues at coordinate 29,739 of NZ_JBHVYI010000036.1, read as the reverse complement.
AGCAGCTCCGGTGACAGCGGCAGCTCCGCCGCTTCGTCCATCAGCGTGCCCAGCTCGTTCGCCTTGGCCACCATCCCGGCGGTTCCCGCCTGCCGGAGCCAGTCGACATAGCCGGAGAGGTCGGGCGCCGCCGCGAAGTGTCCCTGCTGCGGCTGGATCGGAGTCACGTGGCTCATGAGGAACAGCGCCGCCCACCGCCGCTCTTCCCCGGTCACCACCGCCCCCAGCGGCGCCGTACGGTCCCGGGCTTCCCGCAGCATCCGTTCGGCCCGCTCCCGGTCACCGGCCGAGCCGGCCCCCGCCGCGTCCCTCAGGGTCAGCGCACCGGCCAGCCACACGTTCACCGAGCCGCGCAGGACCTCGTCGTGGTCCAGCAGCCCGGCGAGCTGGTCGAGTTCGGCGACCGAGGCCTTGGAGGCATGCGGCGACAGCTGACCGCCGCCCATGCCCGGGAGCTGCCGCTTCACCCGCTCGATGGCGTCCGACACCCAGGTGCGCAGGCCCTCGACGCCACCGCTCTCCTCACTCACCCGCATCCCGCCTCTCCGGGCCCCCGCCCACAGCCCTCAACAGCCTTCACCCGCCTGTGGATCACCCCCACTATGCCGATCCGAGGCGCGGACCGCCTCGACTTCCCCCGCTTCGCCCCGCCGACGACCCGACTCCGCCCGGGAAGCTCGCCGCCGGCTCCGGTCGGCCGCCCGCCGGGTCGGCAGCGCGGACATCAGTGTGCCGACGACGCCCGCGACCGGCACCGGTGCAGCGCTCACCACACCGATGTCCGCGCTGCCCCTCCCCCTTGCTCCCCCCACACGAGCAGCGAAGCATCGGACGGCGTGGCGGTGAAGGCCGCACCCGGATCTCGCCCGTTGTTCGCCCCGTTCCCGCCCCGCCGGGGCCGGGGAACGGAATCCGGCTGGGCACCCCGGGGTGCTCTCCGGGCGAATTCAGGTCGGCTCGTGGGAAGTTGGCGGCGATCAGGTACCTACGGAAGCCGCCCTGTGACCATCATGGGCCGTAGGGAACGACCTGATGGATTCACCGGGGCGGACGGGGGCGTGGAGGCATGGCGGACGAGGAGGAAGCCGGCGGGGTCCGGGCGGTGCATGCCTGGGCCACCGGGGCGGCGGAACGCGCGGCCCGGCTGATCGGGCGGGGGGACGAGAACCACCCGGTGTCCGCGGAGGAGTTCGAGGAGTCGATTGCCGAGCTCTCGAGGCTGCGACACCTCCTGCACCACGACCGCTTCTTCGGCAGGGTCACCCTGGTGCTCGGCGCCCTGCACGCCACGCGCCACCTCTCCGAGCACGGAACACCGGCCGACTCGGAGCAGGCCCGGCGTCTGCTGGACGAGGTGCGGGATCCGGCGACGGCCGCCGGGGAGCTGATGACGGACGAGGACAGGCACTGGGCGGCGATGTTCCTCATGATGGTGTCGAGCCACACCCAGCCGGGCCACGCGGCCGGGCCGCCCCCGGACATCTGGTCCGTCCTCGACCGCGCCCTGGTGACGGATCCCGCACAGAACGCCGCCGAGGCTGCGCGGCTCTCGGCGCTGGCCGCCGAGATCGGCAAGCTGCCGACGCTGCCACCGGAACTGCAGGGCCAGTTGCAGCAGATGCAGGACATCCTGTCGTACGTGGACCAGAGCGACCTGTCGGACCCCGACACGCTCTTGGCCATGCTGCCCCCCGACTTTCCGCTCAGGGATCAGCTGCAGACGCTGCTGGGCCTGATCCCGCCGGGCACCGACCCCTCAGCCCCACGGGCACCGGGCACCACCGTTCCGACTCCTACTCCGACTCCTACTCCGACTCCGAAGCCTGAGCCCGAGCCGGAGGACCAGGCCGACATCGCCGTCACAGGCGCGTGGTTCACCGCCGTGCTCGGCCTGTCGGAGGCGATGAAGACCGGCGAACCCGAGTCCGTCAACCGGCTTCTCCAGCGGCTCGGCGGGCAGCTGGACAGCCTTCCGGCGGGGCACGGCCAGGCCTCCGAGATCCAGAACCTGATGCGCATGGTGCTGCAGACGGCCGCGCCACTCGGGGGCAGCCGGGTCGACGGCGTCGATGCCCTCCGGCACATGGAGTCCGTCGTCGACCACTACACGCAGCGGGGAGCCGTTCATCCCGGAGAGGCCCACCTCGCTGTCGCGGCCCGGGCAGCCCGTCTGTTGGTCGGCATGCTGGCCGCGGAGAAGGCGGAGGACGAGGGCGAGTTCCTGCGACTGATGGACGAAGCGGACGCACTCGAAGCCTCCGTGCCCGCCGATCATCCGTTCCGCTGGATGGTGATGCTCGCCCACGGTTCCGGACTCGTATTGCTCGGCGAACTCACTCACGACGACGAGACCGTCGTGCGCGGCCTGGAGCGGCAGGAGGCCGCCCTGACGGCCAGGCCCAAGGATGAGGCCGCGTTCCCCATGGCACAGCTCGAGGCGGTCATCGAAGGGATGCGGGCCTCGCGGGCCGTGGTGAGCCGTACACCGGACCTCATGCCCAGCCCCGCTCCGCCGGACCCGGGTGCCTCGACCAGTACCCGGTACCTCGCCGCCATGACGGCGGGCCTGCGGTACTCCACCACGCAGGACCCCGCCGATCTGGACGCCGCCATCAGCGGACTGGAACACGTCCGTGACGAGGTCCGGCAGGGCCGGTCGCAGCTCATTGCCTTCCCCGCGCTGTGGCAGCTCGCGGAGTGCTACCGGATCCGTCTGGGCCGTACCAGGGACCCGGCGGACCAGGACGCCGCCACGGACGCGGCAATGGAATCCCTGCAGGCGCTCGCCGGTGACGTCGTCCTGCAATCGGGCCCCGAACACGGGCTGTTGACCGCCCGTACCGGGGCCGAGCGCGGGGTGCAGGCCGCCATCTGGGCCGCTTCCCAGGGCCGGGTCGAGGAGGCGGTGGCCGCGCTGGAACTGGGCCGGGCCCTGGTGCTGCAAGCCGCTTCCGCCTCTCGGGCCGTACCGGAACTGCTGGAGGCCCGCGGCCACCACGGCCTCGCACAGGAGTGGCGCGCAGCGGCACCGGCCCCGGCCCCGGCCCCGGACCGATCCGCGCCCGGAGCCGGAGCGGTGCCCGACGCGCTCCCCCGCGAGCTGCCCAGTTCCCTGCGGCGCCGGGCCCTGGAGGCCCTGGGCCACCGCGAGCGGGACGGCGCCCTCTTCCGTACCCCCACGGTCGACGAGCTCAAGGCCGGGTTGGCCGAGGGTGACGCGGACGCGCTGGTGTACCTGCTCGCCGGCGAGGGCAGCACGCCGGGCATGGCGGTCGTGCTGGGCCCGGACATGGGCACCGGCGTACGGGCCCTGCCGCTCCTGTCCGGCGAGCAGAGCGGCCCCCTGGAGCGGTTCCTCGACGCCTCGGCCGCGTATCAGGTCCGGCCCCCCGCGCCGGGGGCCGCGCAGACCTGGGAGGACGCACTGTCCGAACTCTGCGACTGGGCAACGGACGCGGTGATCCTCCCGGTGATCTCGGGCGTCGCGGAGCGGCTCGCCGCGAACGAGAACCGGCGCAGGGACCGCCCCGGGGGCCCCAGGATCGTGCTGGTGCCCTGCGGCCGCCTGGGTGTCGTGCCCTGGCACGCGGCACGGCTGCCGGCCGCGGCACCCAGCGACTACGTGTGCCAGATCATGGTCATCAGCTACGCGGCGTCCGGCCGCCAGTTCCTCAACACGGTCCGGCGCGGCAGGCGCGCCCCGGCAGACGCCCCCGTCCTGGTGGCGGACCCCACCATGAGCCTCCCGTACGCGGAGCTCGAGGTGGTGGCGCTCCAGCAGAGCCTGTACCCGCGGGCGCGCCTGTACGGGGAGTTCTACGAGCCCCCCGTCGAACCCGCGGCGGCCGGCACTCCGAACGACCTCCTCGACGCCCTGGCCGGGGCCCCGTCCCTGCTCCACGTGGCCTGTCACGGTTCGGCCGGCACCAACCCGACCGCATCGGCGCTGCGCCTGGCCCCCGACGCGGACGGGCCCGAGGGCGACCGGACCACCGACCTGCTCACCGTCTCGCGGCTGCTCGATCACCCCACGGGGGAACAGGACGCCCCCGACGGACCCCTGGTCGTGCTCAGTGCCTGCGAGACGGACCTGAGCAAGCGCGACCACGACGAGGCACTCACCCTGACGAGCGCCTTCGTGGCGAACGGAGCGCGGGACGTGGTGGGATCCCGGTGGGCGACCAGGGACTCGGCGGCGGCCCTGATGATGGCCGTGTTCCACCACTACCTGACCGTCGAGGGACTGAGCCCCGTGGACGCGCTCCACTCGGCCCAGAGTTGGATGCTCGACCCGGAGCGCGAGAATCCGGGCTCCCTCAGCGACAGCCTGCTCGAGGAACTGGCCGGCGGTCCGGAGCTGCAACACCCGGCGGTCTGGGCCGCCTTCGTCCACCAGGGCCATCCGGGCCCGTCCCGGGTCAGGAATCCAGCCAGATCGGATTGGTGAACGCGGCGGGTGCGCCGGGCAGCGGTGGCGCCTGCGCCGGGTGGCGGACCTCCGCGCGGACGTACGCGGCCCGCGCGGGCGTCGTGCGCCACTCCAGGGAGGTCGCCGCCGGCGCCGTGAAGGCGAGCCCCTGGTCCGTGACCAGCCGCAGGTCGCAGGCCTCCGCCCCGGTCACCGACAGTCGTACGAGGACCTCCGCGGCGGGGTCGCCGACCCGCAGCCGCTCCCCCATGCCCGCGTGGGTGCCGCGCGGGCCGACGGCGGTGAAGTCGAGGGAGACGGCGGAGGATTCGGCGGCGTAGGCGCGGCCGGCGCGCAGGCCCGCCAGGATCGCCGTGCGCGACAGGTCGTCGGCCAGGACCACCGTCTGGGGTCCGCCGATGCGGTCCGGGTCGCGGTGGTAGTCGCTGTGCGCCAGGGCCGGGAGCCAACGATCGCCGTGGGCGCCGCGCAGGGTGGCGTCCCAGGAGGCCAGGGAGACCTCGTCGTCGGGGGTCCAGGCGCCGTTCCACACTTCCACGGCGTCGGCTTCGCCGAAGCCGAACTTCCAGGCGCATCCGATGCAGGTGGCGTGCGGGTGGGCGGGGACGACGAGTCCGCCGGCCTGTCGGACGGCGCGGGCGAACCGCTCGAAGCGGCCGTCGCGGGAGCGGTAGCGCCAGTCGACGAACGTGCCCGGGTCGGTGCCGACGGCCAGGACGTGGCCGGTGCGGGTGGTTATCTCCTCCCCCGCGAGGACGAGCAGGCCCTGGTCGGCGGCGCCCGCCCAGGCGGTGTGGGAGCTGTGGGTGTTGTGTTCGGAGGTGTTGACGAAGTCCAGGCCCGCGGTGCGGGCGAGGCCGACGATCTCGGCCGGGGTGCGGCGGCCGTCGGATTGCACGGAGTGCACGTGGCAGTCCCCGCGGTACCAGGCGCGGCCGCGGCCGGGAAGCCGTTCGGGCGGGTAGGTCACGGGGGCGGGGGGCGCCGGTTCGCCGTACGCGAGGACCACGGTGATCTCGTACGGCAGGCCCTGGGGGGCCACGGTGTAGGGGCCGAGGGCGATGTGCCAGCGGCCGGGCTCCAGCGGGCCGGGCACGTAGCCGGGGGTGGCCCCGTCGGTCCGCAGGAAGAACTCGCTGCGGGCGCCGCCGGACCACCCGCGGAAGCCGCGGCCGCCGAGGGCGGTGCCGCGCTGGTCGAACAGGCCGATGTCGAGGGCGTTGCCCGGAGTACCGGGCGGGGTGGGCGGCTTGTCGTAGCGGTAGGAGACGCGCAACTCGCGTACACCCGGGGGGATGTCCACGGGGACGTACACAAAGCCGGGGCTCCGGGCGGGATCGTGCCGCGCAGCGTCGTGGTGGTGGTCGGCTCCGTGTCCGCGGCCGCGGCCGCGACGGAGGGGCTCGCGGCGATCGTGGCCGCCGCCGTTGCCTGTGCCAGCAGTGCTCGTCTACTGAGGGCCATGGTGCCGAGCATCACCGGGCGAGATGAATCCGGCGTGAACCGACGTACACCGCGCTGACGGATCGCGCTGACGGATCGCGCCCAGGGTCTTGCGCGACACCCTGTTCCGTTTCTACTCTCTCGGCCAATGGTTAGGAACCATTCCTAACCATTGGCCGAGACCGAACCGGCCGCTCCCCCCACTCGTGCAGCACCCACCCGAGGACGCCCGATGTCACGAGCACATCAGCAACGCTCCGCGCACAGAGACCGTCGCCGCCCCCACTGGCACCGCCCGCTGGCGGGCGTCGCCGCCCTCGCCGCCGCCATGGCGGGCCTCACCGGCCTCAGCGCCGCGGCCGCGACGGCCGCCGGAACCGGAGTCTCGGCCACTTCCACCGCCACTTCCACCGCCGCCGAGTCCGCCGCGGTGCTGGTCTCGACCGGAAAGCCCACGACCGCGTCCTCGGTCGAGGCGAGCGGCTTCGAGGCGGGCAAGGCCGTGGACGCCAACGCCGCGACCCGCTGGGCCAGCGCGGAGGGCGTGGACCCGCAGTGGATCCGCATCGACCTCGGAGCGGCGCACACCATCAGCCGGGTGAAGCTCAACTGGGAGGCCGCGTACGGGAAGACGTACAAGATCCAGACCTCGAACGACGGGACGACCTGGACCGACGTCTACTCCACCAGCACCGGGAACGGCGCGACCGACGACCTGACGGTCACCGGGACCGGGCGCTACGTCCGCATGCACGGCACCGCCCGGGGCACCGCGTACGGCTACTCCCTCTGGGAGTTCGAGGTCTACGGCTCCCCGGTCTCCGGCGGCTCCGACACCACGCCGCCGAGCACTCCGGGCAGTCTGCGCTCGACGGCCACCACCGCGAACAGCGTCTCGCTGGCCTGGAACGCCGCCACCGACAACGTGGGCGTCACCGGCTACGACATCTACCGCGGCGCCACGCACGTGGGAGCGGCCACCGGGACCTCGTACACGGACACCGGTCTCACGGCCTCCACCAGCTACGGCTACACGGTCAAGGCGCGGGACGCGGCGGGCAACACCTCCGCGGCGAGCACGGCGCTCAACGTCACCACCCAGCCCGCGAGCGGCTCCGGTCCGGCGGTGCCGTTCGGCAGCCACACCCGCCCCTACGCCGCCGGGACGTTGAAGCCCACCGGCGCCCAGGGCACGCTCGACCAGAAGACCATCGACTACTACACCCACTGGAAGTCCGCGTTCGTCCGGCAGAACTGCGGCAACGGCTGGTACCAGGTCATCTCCCCCGACGCCGACCACCCCTATGTGGCCGAGGCCCAGGGGTACGGCATGGTGATCGCGGCGACGATGGCCGGCGCCGACCCGGACGCGAAGAAGATCTTCGACGGTCTGACCAAGTGGACGATCGACCACCCCTCGTCGGTCAACCCGGACCTGCTCGCCGCGGAGCAGGACACCGCCTGCCGGAGCGTCAACGGCGGTGACGGCGCGACCGACGGCGACATGGACGTCGCGTACGGGCTGCTCCTCGCCGACAAGCAGTGGGGCAGCGCGGGCACGTACAACTACAAGGCCCTCGCGATCAAGCACATCAACGCGATCAAGAAGGACGAGCTCAATCCGTCCACCAACCTGCTCAAGCTGGGCGACTGGAGCAGCTCCGGCGACCAGTACTACTACATCACCCGCACCTCGGACTGGATGGTCGACCACTTCCGGGCCTTCCGGACGGCGACCGGCGACTCGGCCTGGGACACCGTCCGCACCGCGCACCAGAACCAGATCACCAACCTGCAGGCCTCCTACGCCCCGAACACCGGGCTCCTCCCCGACTTCGTCGTCAACACGAACACCACCCCCAAGCCCGCCCCCGGTCAGGTCCTCGAGGACCCGAACGACGGCGCCTACTGGTGGAACGCCTGCCGGACCCCGTGGCGCATCGCGGACGACGCGGTGACCAGCGGGGACGCCAAGTCCCTCGCGTCGGCGCGGAAGGTCAACGCCTGGATCAAGGCCAAGACGGGCGGCGACCCGAACAAGATAGCCATCGGCTACAAGCTCGACGGCACGCAGATCTCCGCCGGGAGCGAGGCGGCGTACTTCGCCCCGTTCGCGCTGGCGGCCATGACCGACCCGGGCAGCCAGGCCTGGCTGGACGCGCTCTGGAACAAGATGCTGGCCGCCCCGATCGACACCAGCAGCTACTTCTCGGCGAGCATCCAGCTCCAGGTCATGATCACCGCCTCCGGCAACCACTGGGTCCCTTAGCCGGCGAGGGAGTTCCGGGTACGGCCGCGCCCGGCAGGCGCGGCCGTACCCGTGGCTCAACCGGCCGCCGATGGCTCCGGTCGGCCCGCGTCGTTGACCAGGGCCACGATCAGCGCGGCCGTCGCGAACACCAGCGCCCCGCCGGTGAAGGCCCGGGTGTAGCCGTACGTCATGGCCTCCTGGGCCCGGGCCACGAGCTCCGTGTCGTACGTGCGCAGCCCCGAGAAGTAGGCCTCGTCGGCGCGCGGCAGGCGATCGTCCGCGAACGCCGTCGACAGGGCGGCCAGGCCGGCCACCCCGAGCGCCCCGCCGATCTGCTGCGCGGTGTTGAGCAGTCCCGAGGCGCTGCCCGAGTCGTTCTCCGCGACTCCGCGCACCGCGCCGAGCGTCAGCGGTACGAAGGCGCAACCGAGCCCGGCACCGGTGACGAACATGGCGGGCATCAGCACACCGGCGTACGAGGAGTGCGGCGTCAGGGTGCCCAGCCAGAGCATGCCGGCCGCGGCGACCACGAGTCCGGGTGCGGCCACCAGCCGGGGCGCCAGCCTGAGCACGAGCTTCGATCCGATCGCGGCCGTCATGCCGATGCCGGCGCTGAAGGGCAGGTAGGCGAGCCCCGTCCGCACCGCACCGAAGCCGAGCACGTGTTGCATGAAGAGGGTGAGGAAGTAGAACGTGGAGAACATGCCGAGGCCCGCGAGGAACAGGGCGGCGTAGGTACCGGCGCGGTTGCGGTCCTGGAGGACGCGCAGCGGGAGCATGGGGTGCTCGATGCGGGACTGGCGCAGCAGGAAGAGGACGAGCAAAACGGCGGCGGCGGCGAAGCAGCCGAGGGTGACGGCGTCGGCCCAGCCCTGCTGTCCGCCGCGGGTGACGGCGTACACCAGGCTGAGCAGACCGGCGGTGCCGGCCGCCGCTCCGGAGACGTCGAGCTTCCCGTGGGACCGGTCGGCTTCGTCGAGCACGGTGGTTCCGGCCAGGACGCCGATCCCGATGGGGATGTTCACCAGCAGCACCCAGCGCCAGTCGAGGTACTCGGTGAGGACGCCGCCCAGGATCAGGCCGACGGTCGAGCCGGCCCCCGCCATGGCGGCGTAGGTGCCCATGGCGCGGTTGCGTTCCTTGCCCTCGGGGAAGTTCGTGGCGATCAGCGCGAGCGCGGTGGGCGCCGCGATGGCGGCGCCCACGCCCTGGAGCACCCGTGCGCCGATGAGGAGTCCGGCGCTGGGGGCCAGTCCGCCGAGGACCGAGGCCAGTACGAACAGGACGATGCCGAACCGGAACACCCGGCGGCGGCCGAAGAGGTCTCCGGCCCTGCCGCCGAGCAGCATCAGTCCGCCGAAGGTGACGGCGTAGGCGTTCACCACCCAGGCGAGGTTGCCGGCGGAGATCTCCAGGCCGCTCTGGATGCTCGGCAGGGCGATGTTCACGATGGTCGCGTCGAGCACCACCATCAGCTCGGCCGCGGCGATGACGAGCAGGGCCAGGACCGGCCGGCGGCCGGTTCCCGCTCGCGCCGGTGGGGTCGCCCCGGGAACGGGAGCCGGGGCGGCCTGCGCTTCGAATGACATGGGACCTCCGGGTGGTGGGCGCAACTCCTGGGCCCGGCGCCTCACATGGAGGGGCGGCGGGTTCGGTTACGGTGGGTGTCCTCGTCCTCGTGACGACTCCACGGCAAGGGCCGACGGCCGACGGATTCAACTGAAGGAAATTTCATGCGTGTTCGCGTGATGAAGGGCATAGCCGTCGCCGCCACCGGCCTGCTCGCCGGTGCCTTCGGCTACGGAGCGGTCAATCTCGGACCGACCTTCTGGGAGGTGCCGCTGGACATGCGGCTGACCTTCCACGCCGAACTGATGAAGATGAACTCGCCGGTGATGCTTTCCGCGATGGCGGTCGCCGGGGTCAGCTCACTGGCCCTGACCCTGCAGACGCGCGGCCGGGAGCGGGCGCTCGCGGCGGCGGCGACCCTGCTGGTGGGGACTTCCTTCCTGGTCACCCGCTTCGGGAACGTGCCGATCAACGGGCAGATCAAGGTGTGGGCCACGACCTCCGCGCCGGCCGACTACGCCGAGATCCTGCACCGTTGGGATCTCTTCAACCGCACGCGCACCTCGACGGCCCTGATCGCCTTCATCCTGCTCGTCATCACCGCGGTGGCGCCCCTCCAGGGGCGGCGGGAGTCCGGGTCGGCTTCTTCCTAGAGGCCCTTCAGCTGACGGTCGAGCGCCCGCTCCGCAGCGGTCAACGGCTGTTCCCGGGGCATGCGTTCGGGGTGGCCGGGCGGGAGTCCCCGCAGGGCCCCCTGGCCGTCGGGAGCGGCCGGGACGTGCGGGGCGGGGATGCAGAACTGCGTCTCGCCGTAGACGATCAACGCGTCCACGCAGAAGCGCAGGAGCCGCTTCAGTAACGCGGGTACGAGGAGGGACACGGGCTCGGACACCGGCACGGCCGCTCAGGCCGAGAGTCGGTCGGACAGGTGGAACACCGTGTCGTCGGCGAGCACGGTCTGGTGGGCCATGCGCAGTTCCAGGCCGGGTTCGATGCCGAGTTCCTCGATGAGCAGCTCGCGGGTGCGGCGGTAGGAGGCCAGGGCGTCGCCGCTGCGGCCGCTGCGGTGGAGGACCACCATGAGCCGGGCGCAGAGCCCTTCGCTGAGGGGGTTCTCCGCCACCAGCCGGCTGAGCTCGCCGACCAGTTCCAAGTGCCGTCCGAGCCGCAGGTCCAGGTCGATGCGGCGCTTGAGCGCGGTCATGCAGGCCTCGTCGTACTGCAGGGCGGTGCCCGAGAGGGCCGAGCTGTCCCGCAGGCCCTCCAGTGTCGGGCCCCGGCGGAGCGCCAGGGCTTCGCGGTACTGCTTCAGCGCCAGTTCGTGGTGGCCGGCCCGTTCCGAATCCGCGGCCAGCGCGCACAGCCGGTCGAAGCAGACCGTGTCGAGGATGCCGTCGTTCACCTGGAGCTGGTAGCCCGGCGCCCGGGTGCGCAGGGTGCACCAGCGGCCGTCGAGGTCGTGGCGGATCAGGAACTTGCGCAGCTGCGAGACGTACACCCGCAGGGCGGCGAGCGCGGTGGCCGGCGGCCGGTCGCCCCACAGCTCGCGGATGAGCGCCTCGTTGGACACGGTCCCGTTGGGGCGGACCAGGAGCGTGGCCAGGAGCTGGCGCAATTTGCGCTGGGGCAGCAGTACTTCGACCGAGTCCACCATGATCTCCAGTGGCCCCAGCAGCCGCAGGGCGACCCTGCGCGGGGTGAGGTCCTGCACGCCGCACGGCGCCTGCCGTTCCATGGTGACGGTCATGCCAGAACCTCCAGTCGCGGATGGGCGCTGCGGAAGAAGGTCAGCGGCTGCTCCTCGCGCAAGAGGCCCAGGTCGACGACCTCGCCGATGACGATCACGTGGTCGCCGCCCGGGAACGTGGTGTGCAGCCGGCAGTCGAGGAAGGCCAGTGCGTCTCCGAGGACCGGGGAACCGGTCGCGCCGGGGGCGTGGGCCAGTTCACCGAAGCCGGCGGTGTCGCGGCGGGCGAAGGCGCGGCACAGGGCCGCCTGGTCCGAGGCCAGGATGTTGACGGCGAAGGAGCCCGAGTCCCGGATGGCCGCCAGCGCCCGCGATTCCCGGTGGACGCACACGAGCACCAGCGCGGGGTCGAGCGAGACCGAGGTGAACGAGTTCACCGTGACCCCCACCGGCTCCTCCCCCTCCCCCCGGCAGGTGATGACCGCGACACCGGTCGGATAACGTCCGCACACTTCCCGGAGCACTCGCGCCTCCACGACCTCGGTATCCCTTTCCTCGGTTTCCGAAACGGTCAAGCTCTCCACGTAATCCCCCTATGAAAGACTGCGCGCTCCCTTCGCCGGAGAGAATTCGGACTCCGGAAGCAGGGCATTGCAGGTACCCGACCTTAACGATGCGAGGTTGACGCCGCCTACGGCCCAAAGGACGAGGCGGGGCGTACTTTCGTCCGAAGCACCCGTACCGGAGCACGGCTCCCCGCCGTTCGACCGCTGGTCACAGATGTGCGGCCGGCGCTGCTCCAGGCCCTGCGGGAACGGCGACTGGGCAATCTGGGAGTGCCGGGAGCACGTACCGGCGGCTGGACTCCACCCCGGGGGTCCACGGATGCACACGCTCCGCAATCCGTCGGACGCCTTTATCGCGACGGCTTTTCTCCGCCCTCATCAGCGCTTTAGCCCGCCGGGTGATTCTGATGTGGCCGCTCACCGGGCGGCCGAACCTGGACCGGAAGGAAAGTGAATGCGCAGCACTCTTATCGTGGCTCGCATGAATCCGACCGCCGCAGCTGACGTGAAGCGCATCTTCGCCGAATCCGATGCCGGCGAGCTTCCTCATCTGATCGGCGTGAAGGAACGCAGGCTGTTCCGCTTCCACGATCTCTACCTGCACTACATGGCCTCCGAGGAGGACGTGCGCGGTCCGATCGGCGAGCTGACGGGCCACGAGCTGTTCACCGATGTCAGCGACCGGCTGAGCCCGCACATCGCCGCCTACGACCCCGTGACCTGGCGCGGTCCCCGGGACGCGATGGCCCACGAGTTCTACACCTGGCGCGCGGAGGGCTGAGACGGCTCGCCGCCCGCGCGTCCGGGCAATGACGGCGGCGTCGCCGTTGGGGGGAACCGCACCGCCGGTGCGGAACAACGAGAGGAGACTGGCATGGCCAGCGAACGAATGACGAAGATCGTGGCGAAGGACGTCGAGTCCAACCGGCGTCGGGGCGGGGACCTGCGCACGCTCCTCGGCCCGGCCAACACCGGTGCCACCGCGGGCTTCATGGGGGTGCTGACCCTGGAGCCCGGTGAAGTCGTCACCGAGCACTACCACCCGTACTCCGAGGAGTTCCTCTACCTCGTCAGCGGGGAACTGCTGGCCCGGGTCGACGGGGAGCCCGTCCTGCTCTCCGCGGGCGAGGCGCTCCACCTGGAGACCAACGTGCGGCACCGGCTGGAGAACCACGGGGCGGAGCCCGCCTTCCTGGTCTTCCAGCTGGGCCCGCTCGCGCCCCGCCCCGAGCTCGGACACGTGGACACCGAGCCCCTTCCGGGCCAGGAGGGGGTGTGAGTCCCCGCAGGGCCGTCGTCACCGGGATCGGCGTGGTGGCGCCGGGGGGCATCGGCACCAAGGCCTTCTGGAAGCTGCTGACCGACGGGCGTACGGCCACCCGCGCCATCTCGCACTTCGACGCCTCGGCCTACCGCTCCAGGATCGCGGCGGAGTGCGATTTCGACCCCGCCGCGGCCGGCCTGAGCCCTCAGGAGGTCCTGCGCATGGACCGCAGCGCGCAGTTCGCCGTGGTCGCCGCGCGGGAGGCCCTCGCGGACAGCGGAGTCGACACCGACGAGGTGGCCCCGCACCGCATCGGCGTCTCCATCGGCAGCGCGGTGGGCTCCACCGTCACGCTGGAGCAGCAGTACGTCCGGGTCAGCAACGGCGGCAACCGCTGGGTGGTGGACGCCACCGACCCCTATCCGCACCTGTACGGGGCCCTGGTGCCCGGGGCGCTCGCCGCCGAGGTGGCGTGGACGGCCGGGGCCCAGGGACCGGTCCGGGTGGTGTCGACGGGCTGCACCTCGGGGCTCGACTCCGTGGCGCAGGGCGCCCAGTACATCGAGGACGGAACCGCCGACATCGTGCTGGCCGGCGCGACCGACGCGCCCATCTCGCCGATCACCGTGGCCTGTTTCGACGCGATCAAGGCCACCTCGCCCAACAACGGCGACGCCGCGCACGCCTCGCGCCCCTTCGACCGGGACCGTGACGGCTTCGTGCTCGGCGAGGGCGCAGCCGTGCTGATCCTGGAGGAGGAGGGGTTCGCCCGCCGCCGTGGCGCCAGGATCTACTGCGAGGTCGCGGGGTACGCGCAGCGCAGCAACGCCTTCCACATGACGGGGCTGCGCCCGGACGGCAAGGAACTCGCCGAGGCGGTACGGGTGGCGCTCGGGCGGGCCCGGTTGCCCGCGGAGGCCGTGGACTACGTCAACGCCCACGGGTCGGGTACCCGGCAGAACGACCGGCACGAGACCTCCGCGCTGAAGGTGTCGCTCGGCGAGCACGCCTACGGGGTGCCGGTGAGCTCCATCAAGTCGATGGTGGGCCATTCCCTGGGCGCGATCGGCGCCCTGGAGCTCGCCGCCTGCGCCCTGGCGATCGAGGAGAACACGATCCCGCCGACCGCAAACCTCGAACACCCGGATCCCGAGCTGGGGTTGGACTACGTGCCGAAGACGGCCCGGGAACAGCGGACCGACACGGTCCTCAGCGTGGGCAGCGGCTTCGGCGGCTTCCAGACGGCGATGGTCCTGACCGCGCCCGGACGGGCGGTGCGCGATGCCTGACACCACGACAGCCGCCCGCCGGGCGGTCGTCACCGGCATCTCCGCGGTGGCGCCGGGCGGTCTGGGGGCGAAGGCCTTCTGGGACGCGGCGCTGGAAGGACGCAGCGAGCTCGGCCCCGTCACGCACTTCGAGGCCGACGGTTTCCCGGTCCGGGTGGTCGGCGAGGTGTTCGGCGATGTCACCCTGCCCGGGGTCGACCCGCGGCTGGCCGTACAGACCGACCGCTGGAGCCAGTTCGCGCTGCTGGCGGCCGAGGAGGCGCTGGCCGACGCGGGGGTGCGGCCGGAGGCCTTCTCCCCGTACGACCTCGGGGTCATCACGGCCTCCTCCTCCGGCGGGAACGCCTTCGGGCAGCGGGAGATCGCGGCCCTGTGGTCGAAGGGGCCCCGGCACGTGGGCCCGTACCAGTCGATCGCCTGGTTCTACGCCGCCACGACCGGTCAGCTCTCCATCCGGCACGGCATGAAGGGGCCCTGCGGGGTCACCGTCGCCGAGCAGGCCGGCGGTCTGGACGCGATCGGGCAGGCCCGCCGGGCCCTGCTGCACGGCGATGCCAAGGTCATCCTGACCGGCGGCACCGAGGCGCCGCTGAGCCCGTACGCCCTGACCTGCCAGACCACCTCCGGCCGGCTGAGCGCCAGCGACGACCCCGAGCGCGCCTACCTGCCGTTCGACGCGGCCGCGTGCGGACACGTACCGGGCGAGGGCGGCGCGATCCTCGTGATGGAGGACGAGGACAGCGCCCGCGAGCGCGGCGCCGACGCCCCCTACGGCGAGATCGCCGGATACGCGGCCACCTTCGACCCGGCGCCCGGCACGTCGGCGGGCGGCGGCCCCACCGCGCTGCGCCGGGCCGTCCGGACGGCCCTCGCGGACGCCCGCGTCCGGCCGGAGGACGTCGACGTGGTCTTCGCCGACGCGGCGGGCACCCCCGAGCTGGACCGCGCGGAAGCACGCTGCCTCGCCGAGGTGTTCGGGCCGCACGGAGTGCCGGTCACGGCCCCCAAGGCGCGCTACGGGCGGCTGTACGCGGGCGGCGCACCGCTCGACGTGGTCACCGCCCTGCTCGCCCTGCGCGAGCAGGTGATCCCGCCCGGCGGACCGGGCGGCGCCGCGGACCCCGCCCACCGGATCGACCTCGTCGTGGAACCCCGGGAGGCGCGCCTGCGCACCGCGCTGGTGCTCGCCCGCGGCTACGGCGGCTTCAACTCCGCACTCGTCGTGCGGACGGTCACCCCGTGACCGCCCCGCCCGATCTCGATCACGTTCCCTCGGAAGGATCCCTCGCCATGACCGTGTCACCCGCCTCCCACGAGGCCACCTCCCCCGGGGCTCGCTCCCCCGAAGCCCTCTCCTACGAGGACTTCCTCGCCGTCGTCGAGCGGTGCACCGGGGTCGCGGCGCAGACGCTGCGCTCCGCCGACCCGGCCGCCACCATCGACGACCTGGGCGTGGACTCGCTGGGTCTGATCAACGTCCTCACCGAGGTGGAGAACCGCTACGACATCCGGCTGGACGCCGACGGCATCGACCGGCTGCCGGCGATCCACGCGCTGATCAACGAGGCGCTGCGGCCGGCGGGGGCCCGTACCGAGAACCACATCGTCATCGACGCCCCGTTCGACCTCGTGTGGGACGTGACCAACGACGTGGCCGGCTGGCCGGACCTGTTCAGCGAGTACGCCTCCGCCGAGATCCTGGAGCAGCACGGCGACACCGTGCGCTTCCGTCTGGCCCTCCACCCGGAGCCCGACGGAAAGGTCTGGAGCTGGGTCTCCGAGCGCGTCATGGACCGTGCGAACGGGACCGTCACGGCGCACCGCGTCGAGACCGGCCCCTTCGAGTTCATGAACATCCACTGGTCGTACCGGGAGACCGGCGCCGGTGTGGAGATGCGCTGGGTGCAGGAGTTCCACATGAAGCCGCAGGCGCCCCTCGACGACGCCGGCATGACCGAACGCATCAACACGAACTCGAAGATCCAGCTCGCGCTCATCAAGGAGCGGCTGGAGGCGGCCGACCGCACGTCCGCCGGCTCGGCGGTGGCCCGATGAGCGGCGACGGCTCCGACTTCAAGGGCAAGCACGTCCTGGTCACCGGCGGCGCCCGGGGCATCGGACGGGCCACGGTCCTGGCGCTGGCCGCGCAGGGCGCCGCGGTGACGGCCTGCTACGTCAACGAGAGCGAGCGGGTCGAGTCCCTGCGGGCCGAACTGGACGAGCTGGGGGCCCGGGGCGCGCTCGTGCGCGCCGACATCGCCGACCACGAGCAGGCCGCGCGGCTGGCCGCCGGGGCGCACGCCCGGTTCGGGGCCGTCGACGCCGTGGTGAACAACGCCGGCGTCATCAGCCACCACCCCCTGCGGGACCTGCCGCCCGCCGAGTGGCAGCGGGTCCTCGACACCAATCTGACCGGTATGTACAACGTGATCCGCGGAGTGCTGCCGTACGTCGCCGAGACCGCCTCGATCGTCAACATCAGCTCCGCCGTGGCCCACCACGGCATGCCCGGCGCCGCCCACTACGTGGCCTCCAAGGCCGGGGTGATGGGCCTGACCCGGGCGCTGGCCAAGGAGTTGGGTCCGCAGGGCATCCGCGTCAACTGCATCGCCTCCGGGCTGATCGAGACGGACCAGATGAAGGCCGTCACGGCCGAAGGGAAGGCCCGCTACGAGCAGATGATCGCGCTGGGCCGGCTCGGCCGCCCGGAGGAGATCGCCGACGTGGTGCTCTTCCTCGCCTCGCACGCGGCCCGCTACGTCACCGGGGCCACGCTCGATGTCGACGGCGGCATCTGACCCGGAGGGAGACCGCGCTCCGTGCTGCGCACCGTGCTGGAAATGACCGTACGGGAGGGCTGCGAGGAGGAGTTCCGCGCGGCCTGGCTGGAGACGGCGCAAGAGGCCGCGCGCCTGCCGGGCTCCGTCACCCAAGCCCTCCTGCGGGACCCGCGCCAACCCCGTACCCATCTGATCATGGCCGACTGGGCCGACCGGGCCGCCCTGGAGGCCTTCCAGAACAGCTCCGAGAGGGAGCGGCTCAGCGCCCGGCTGGAGCCGTTCCGCGAGAACGCCCGCAAACGCGTGCTGGAGGTCATCCAGCGCGTTCCCACCGCCCCGCCGTTGAAAGGTGATCCGTCGTGACCGTACGCGTCATGGTTTCCGCCCGTGTCGAGGAGAAGGACCAGGAGGCCTTCGAGGAGGCCTACCGCCAGGTCACCTCCGTGGTCCGGGGCACCCCCGGACACCTCCGCGACGAGCTGCTGCGCGACGCGGAGCAGCCCGGCCGCTACATCCTGCTCGCCGAGTGGGAGAGCGAGGAGGCGTTCCGCACCTGGGAGGACGCACCGTCCCACCGCGAGATGGCGGCCCCCATGTTCCCCTACTGGAGCGGTGGCGACATCGAGCGGCGGATCTTCGATCTGCGCGCCCGGCTCGACAGCGTGCCGTCCCACACCTGAGCGGACGGCGACCATGGCGACCATCCGCAAGGCCCTGGTGATCGGCGCCGGCATCGGCGGGCTCACCACCGCGGCAGGCCTGCTGCGGCAGGGCATCGAAGCAGAGGTGTTCGAAGCCCGTCCCACTCCGGGACGGCTGCTGACCGGCGGCGGCTTCATGCTCTGGCACAACGCCGTCCTGTCCCTGCGCAGGCTCGGGCTCGACGAGGACGTCGTGTCCGGTTCGGTCCGCATGCGCTTCCACGAGTTCCGTTCCGACTCCGGCCGCCGGCTGGCCCGCTGGCACCTGGACGGCCCGACCGAGCGGGCGGGTGCTCCCGCGCTGGCCCTGCGCCGCTCCCGGCTGCACACGGTGCTCACCGAGGCGGTGGGCGAGCACCGCATCCGGCTGGGCAGCCGGTTCACCGGGTACGTCCAGGACACCGACGGGGTCACCGCCCGTTTCGAGGACGGGTCCTCGGCCCGTGGCGACGTACTGATCGGCGCGGACGGACTGCGCTCCACGGTGCGCGCCGCGATGCGCGGCGGGTTCGAGCCGCCGCCGCGGTACGCGGGCTACACGGCCTGGCAGGCCATCACCCGGCTGCCGGGCGAGTCCGTGGTGCCCACGGGCACCTTCTTCAACCTGTGGGGCAAGGGCGGACTGCGCTTCCTGTACTGCCGGCTGAACGAGAACGAGATCTACTGGGACGCCATCACCAGTGACCGGGCGGCCGCCGGGATCGACACGGTCCGCCAGTCGCGGGGCGCAGCGCTGGCGGCCGCGTACCGCGACTGGCCGGAGCCCGTCCGCGGGATCATCGCCTCGACCGACGAGGAGGCGATCCTGCCGGTGAGCATCCACGACCGTCCCCCGGGCGGCGGCTGGAGCGACGGCCGGGTCGTGGTCATCGGTGACGCCGCCCATCCGATGACGCTCAACCTCAGCCAGGGCGCCGGCCAGGCCATCGAGAGCGGCGTGGTGCTCGCCGACCTGCTGGGCCGGGCGGAGCCGGATGCGGTACCGGAGGCCCTGCGGGCGTTCGAGGAAGCGCGCCGGGCGCGGGCCGCCGACATGGTGACGGCCTCGTGGCGCATCGGCACGCTCGGGCTGGCCCACAACGGGCTGCTGTGCCGGGTCCGTGACGCCGCGATGTACACGTTCTTCGACTCGGTCGCCAAGGGCCAGAGCTACGCGCTCATGCTGGACGGCCGCCTCCAGCGGGCCCCCCTGCGCACGGCCGGGGCGCTCGGCCGCGGGACGGGGTGAGGCGCCGGTGCTGGCCGCCGCCCTGGCCACCGCCTTCGTCCTGTGCACCGGGGTGCTGGCGGGTGCGCTGATCGCCGTGGAACGCGCCATCGTTCCGATGCTGTCGGGCCTGCCGCGGCAGACCTGGTCGGAGGTCCACCGGGCCCTGGACCCCGGCTTCGACCCGCTGATGCCGACCGTCAACAAGGTGGCCCTGGCCGCCGGGCTCGGGCTGTCGTTCCTGGCTCCGGGAGCCGGCGCGAAGGCCGCCTTCGCCCTGGCCCTGGCCGCGGTGGCGGGCGTCGCCCTGGTGTCGGAACTGCGCAACGTACGGATGAACCGGCGGATCGACGCCTGGGCCGAGGCCCGGGAGATTCCCGGGGGCTGGGACGTCCTGCGCGCCCGCTGGGCGCGCGCCAACCGGCTGCGCACGGCCTTCGCCGTCCTGGCGTTCTGCGCGGCGCTCGGCGGCTGCTGGCTGGCGTGGGCCTGAGTGCCGTACCCCCGCCCCCGCCCCCGGTACCCCCTACGACCAACCCCTACGACTTCGAGGAGCAGAACGGGTGAATCCCGCAGACGAGCAGAGCCAAGACCAATCCTCCGGACCGGAGTTCGCGGGCCGCGTCGCGCTGGTGACCGGCGCCGGCCGGGGCATCGGCGCGGCCACCGCGCGGATCCTGGCCGCCCGCGGCGCCCGCGTGGCGGTGAACTACCACAAGAGCGCGGACCGGGCCCAGGACCTCGTGGACGCGATCCGGCGCCGCGGCGGAGAGGCGGTGGCGCTCCAGGGCGACGTCACCGATCCCGGCCAGGTGACCGCGCTGGTCGCCGGCGTACGGGCCGAACTGGGCCCCATCGACGTCCTGGTGCTCAACGCAGCCGGTCTCGACGCCCACGAGGCGCGCATCGCCCCCGCGACCGAGCTGGCCTGGGAGGACCTGGAGCACGTGGTCACCCGACAGCTCAAGGCGCTCTTCCTGACCGCGCACGCGGTCCTTCCCGACATGATCGCCCGGGGCGCAGGCTCCGTGGTGGCGGTGGGGGCGGCGCTCGCCCGCCGGCCCGCGCCGCGTTTCCTGCCGCTGTCCGTGGCCAAGGCCGGGGTGGAGGCCGCCGTACGCACGCTGGCGCTGGAGGTGGGCCCGCACGGGGTGCGGGTCAATGCGGTGGAGCCCAACCTCACCCTCACCGAACTCGCCCGGCACATCCCGGAGGAAGCCCGCCGGGCCGCCGCCGAGCGCTCCGCGCTGCGGCGCAACGGAACCCCCGAGGACATCGCCGAGGTCATCGCGTTCCTCGCCTCCGAGCGCGCCTCGTACCTCACGGGCAGCTGCCTGGTCGCGGACGGCGGCACGGCCCTGGCCTGACCGACCGGTCCCGCAGGCCCGCTTTTCCCCTCCTTTATCGGCCCCTTTGCCGCTGCTGATTGCCTGTCCGAGAACTGCCGTCCGTCATCGGACCACCCGAACGAAAGGCACGAAACCATGTCGAAGACCGAAACGAAGACCGAAGCGAAGAGCGGGACGACGACCGAACGGAAGGTCGTCAACCGTGACGAGGTCGAGCCCGTCTGCTGGTTCGGCGAGGAGGGGCGGTTCCTGCTGCGCAAGGAGGACACCGGCGGGCTCTACAGCTTCTACCAGATCACCACCCAGCCGGGCAGCGGTCCGCCGCTGCACGTCCACGAGACCGCCGACGAGGCGTTCTTCGTCAACAAGGGCACCTACGAGTTCGAGGTCGGCGGGGTCACCGAGACCATCACCGCGGGCACCGTGATCTACGGGCCGCGCGGGGTTCCGCACCGTTTCCTCAACGTCGGTGACGAGCCCGGCCAGTTGCTGGTCATCGCGACCCCCGGGGGCGTCGAGAACTTCTTCATCGGCCTGTCCGAGCTCGTCTCGGGCGGGGCCCCGGACTGGAGCAAGATGCAGGAGCTCGCCAACGCGAACCAGATGCGCGGATTCACGCCGCCGCCCGGTGCCCGCGGTGACGTGGGCGGCCCGCCGGCCGGAATCCGCCGCGGCGCCGGCGGTCCGCCCGCCGCGCACGGCGTACGGGGCTGATCCAGCCCGATCGAGGAGCCGGCGTCCACCCGGCTCGCAGGACCCCGGCCGGGGTGGCGCGCCGTTCCGCCACCCCGGCCGTCCCCCGTCCGGCTCCGCCGCACCCGAAAGCCGCCCACCCGCTCCAGTCCCACAGGAGGACAGCATGCACGGACAACACCCCGGCAGCCGCGCGAGCCTGCGGTCGGCCGCACCGCCCCGCCGCCATGACGTGATCATCCTGGGTTCCGGCATCGCCGGGTCGACCCTGGGCGCCATCCTGGCGAAGCAAGGCGTTTCCGTCCTGCTCCTCGACGGCGGAACGCACCCGCGGTTCGCCGTCGGGGAGTCGACGACCCTGTACACCCTGAAGGTGTTCCGGTTGCTGGCCCGGCGCTACGGCGTCCCCGAGCTGGAGTCGCTCACCTCGTACGAGGGCATCCACGACGACATCGCCCCGACCTCGGGGACCAAGCGCCACTTCGGCTTCATCCGGCACGAGGAGGGCAAGGAGCCCGACCCGGCCGAGTTCCTCCAGTTCAGCCCGCCCTCCAAGGCGCTGCAGACCGGGCACCTGTTCCGCCAGGACACCGACGCGTACCTCTTCCACGCGGCCGTCCGCTACGGCTGCGACGTCCGCCAGGCCTTCCACGTCGAGGACGTGGAACTGGCCGAGGACCACGTGGCCGTGATCGGAAAGGGCGGCGAGCGCCACGAGGGCCGCTACCTGGTGGATGCCAGCGGGTTCCGCTCCCCGCTCGCCGAGCAGCTCGGACTGCGCAAGCCTCCCGGGGCGCTCAAGCACCACTCCCGGTCCATGTTCACCCACATGCTGGGCGTCCGTCCGACCGACGAATGCCTGCGGGTGGGCCCCGAGGACGCGCCGCCGATCCCCTGGGTGGAAGGGACCATGCACCACCTCTTCGACCGCGGGTGGTTCTGGTCCATCCCGTTCAACAACGCGCCGGGATCGAGGAACCCGCTGGTCAGCGTCGGCCTCACGCTGGACGAGCGGATGTACCCCAAGGACCACTCGGTGACCCCGGAGGAGGAGTTCCGCAGCTTCGCGGCCCGGTTCCCGGCGGTGGAGCGGCTGTTCGCGGACGCGAGGACCGTACGGCCGTGGGTGTCGGCCGGCCGGATCCAGTACGCCTCGGACCGGACCGTGGGGCACCGCTGGTGCCTGATGTCGCACGCCGCCGGCTTCATCGACCCGCTGTACTCGCGCGGCCTCACCAACACCGGCGAAGTGGTCAACTCCCTTGCCTGGAGGCTGCTCGACGCCCTGGCGGAGGACGACTTCGACGAGGAGCGGTTCCGGTACGTCGACGAGCTCCAGCAGGGACTGATCCGCTACAACGACGAGCTCGTCAACTGCTCGTTCATCTCCTTCCAGGACCACTCCCTGTGGAACGCCGTCTACCGGATCTGGTGCGCGGCCGAGGTTCCGATCAACCTGCGCTTCGACCGGTTCACCGAGCGGTTCGCGGCCTCCGGCGACGACGGGGTGCTCCGCGCGATGGAGAACGCGGCCCACCCGGGACTTCCCGTACCCGGATCCGAGGGCTACAAGGCACTGTTCGACGAGATGGTGCGGCTCTGCGAGGCGGTCGACCGCGGGGAGCGCACCGCGGCCGACGCGGGCGGGGAGCTGCTGGGCACGGTGGTGAAGACCCCCGTGGTGCTGGACCACCTCGGGCTGCGCGACCCGGGCCGCCGGTTCGTCTACCCCATGCCGGACGACTTGCGACGGATGGCGAACTGGCTGCGCCTCGAGGGCCCGGAAGAGCTGAGCTACCTCATCAACGGCGTGGACGTGCACGGCGCACCCCTGACGGGGCGGACCGACGACGAGATGGCCCTGCCGCACTGACGCCGGTCGCGCGGCACGGCACACGGGCACGACACGGCACCACACAGAGCGGGCGGGGCCCCCGGGGGGGGGGGGGCCGCCCCCGGGCGGGGGGGGCCCCCCCCCGCTCGCTGCTCGCATGGGCCGGGTCAGGTCCGCGGCTTCTCGTGGACCCGTCGGGTGATGGCCCGGACCACGGAACGCGGCGCCGCCCGCATCAGGGGCAGCCTGATGCGGTACGCCAGGCCCGGCACCGTGGACGGCCGTCCTGCCGCCACCGCGTCCAGGCCGGCGCGGGCGACCTGCTCGGACGTCAGCCACTTGATGTCGGGCAGGGCCGAGGTCGGCACGCCGGCCGCCTCGTGGAACCCGGAGCGGGTCAGTCCCGTGTGCACGGTGGTGATGTTGACCCCGTGGCGGGCGACCTCCATGGACAGGCTCTCGCTCAGCGAGGACAGGAAGGCCTTGGAGGCGGCGTAGGTCGCGGACCGGGGCTTGGGCAGGACCGCGACGAGGGAGGAGACGTTCACGATGCCGCCGGCGCCACGGGCGATCATGCCGGGCAGGCACGCGTGGGACAGCCGCAGGGGCACGACGGCGTTGAGTACCGCGGTGTGCAGCTCACGCTCCACCGGCAGCTCCGCGAAGTAACCGGAGCCGCTCGAACCGGCGTTGTTCACCAGGAGCTCCACGGGCCGGTCGGTCTCGGCGAGCCGTTGCTCGGCCTCCGCGACCTGGCTCTCGTCGGTGAGGTCGAGCTGCATCACCTCCACGTTCACCCCGTGCGCGGACTCCAGCTCGGCGGCGAGCTGTTTGAGCCGGTCGCCCCGCCTCGCGACCAGCACGAGGTCCACTCCCTCCCGGGCGAGCAGGCGGGCGAACCCCTCACCGATCCCGCTCGATGCCCCGGTCACCATCGCCGAGCCGTACGGAAATCGCCGCATGGCATTCCTCGAATCTCTTCGACAATTTACTTTCATACGCCCGCACAGGTTATCCACGATAACCGAGAACAGGCCAGCGCATAATCGGAAAGAAAGTCCGAGCAGGACCGATTTATTTTGCCTTAAGCGGGGATTCATCGGCCGGTGATGAAATGCAGCCGCGTGACGGGCCCGATTCCCCGGGCCCGCCACCCCACTCCGTCCCCGTCTCCATGGAAATGGCTGGTGTCAGTGCCATGACGTCCTCCGCTCACAGACGCGATTCCGCGCCCGTCACGCGCCGAGCGCCCGTCGCGCGCCAAGCGCCCGGGGAGGGACCGGCCGCCCGGCTGGACTCCCTCACCGGGCTGCGCTGGATCGCGGCCTTCGCCGTCTTCCTCTCGCACGTCAGCACCCTGCTGCCGCTCCCCGGCGCCAAAGCCGTGTTCGGCCTGGGCTCCTCCGGAGTGACGTTCTTCTTCGTGCTCTCGGGCTTCGTCCTCACCTGGACGTACATGGCCGGCGACCGGGTCGGCCCCTTCTACGGACGCAGGTTCGCCCGCATCTGGCCGCTGCTGGCCGTCGGGGTGGCGGTCCCGCTCTTCCTCCAGCTTCCCGACGCACGGCCGGGCCAGTCCGGCACCCTGGTCCTGATGGCGCTCTCCGCCGTCCTGCTCTACCAGGCCTGGATGCCCAGCTACATCCTGAGCAGCACGAACCCGGTCACCTGGTCGTTGGCCTGCGAGGCCTTCTTCTACGCGATCTTCCCCTTCGTGGCGAAGTACACGGTCCGCCGCTCATTGCGCTGGCTCGGCTGGGCGGCCGTCGCCCTCGTGGCGGTGGGCTGGGGGATCAAGCTGTACCTCTGGGACGCCTATCCGCCCCAGGCGCGCCCCGCGTTCACCGGCATGGACGGCCTGATCTTCGGCACCTACTCCCCCATCGCCCGGGTCTGGGAGTTCCTCCTCGGCATGGTCGCGGCGGCCGCGGTCCGCAAGGGCTGGCGCTCGCCCGTCGGGGTCCGGTCGGCCACGGCGCTGCTCGCCGCCGGCTTCTTCGGGTTGTGGCTGCTGCGCCACGAGACCTGGCGGCTGTACGTCCTCTTCGACGCCCTCGGCCAGGTGTCCGCCCCGCTGTTCGCACTCGTGGTCGTCGCGGTGGCCCAGCGGGACCTCGCGGGAGGTGCGTCCTGGCTGCGGGCGAGGCCGATGGTGGCCCTCGGCGAATGGTCGTACGCCTTCTACCTTCTGCACTTCACCGTGCTCTTCGAGATCTCGTCCGCGGTATTCGACAAGAAGAGCATCATCGAATTCTATATGCGGCCGGTCCAGCCGAGCTGGTCGAATGCGGGCTGGGCACTTCTCGCCCTATTCGTCACCCTGGCCGTCTGCGCCCTTCTGTACCAGTTCTACGAGCGTCCGGTGGAACGCCTGCTGCGCCACCGGATAGGGCGGCGCACCGCACCCGTGCCGGCGCCGCGAACCGAGCCGGCGGCCGCGCGGAGCCCGCGCGCCGAAAGCAGTTCCACCACCGGGGAATGAGGTCACCGCACATGACGACGCCAGGACCCGTCACGGACCCCTTCGACGTCATGTTCGTCGGGTGGTCCTTCTTCCGGGGCAAACTCCTGACCGCGGCCATGGATCTGGACGTCTTCTCGGTGCTGGGCGACGGACCGCTCGACGCCGAGGAGCTGTGCGCCCGTACGGGCCTGCACCCCCGCGGCGGCCGGGACTTCCTGGACGCCCTGGCGGCCATCGGCCTCCTGGTGCGGGCCGACGGCCGCTACGGCAACAGCCCCGGCGCACAAGAGCACCTGCTGCCGGACGGGCCGGGGTTCGTGGGCGGGTTCCTGCGGATGACCAGCGAACTCATGGGCAGCGATCCGGATTCGCTCCCCGCGCTGCTGCGGGGCGGCGCCGCCCGCAACCAGACCACGGGCGGTGAGGTCCCGTTCACCCGGATCTTCCACGACCCGGCCCGGCTGCGGCAGTTCCTGTCGGCGATGGACGGTTTCAGCGGGGCCGTGGCCGGCGAACTGGCGCACGCCTTCGACTGGTCCCGGTACGCGACCTTCAGCGATGTGGGCGGGGCGCGCGGCAATCTCGCGGCGCGCCTCGCCGCCGCGCACCCCGGGCTCACCGGCACGGTGCTGGACCGGCCGTCGATGGAGGAGCACTTCGACCGGCTCGTGGCCGAACGCGGGGTCGAGAAGCAACTGCGGTTCGTGGGCGCCGACTTCTTCAGCTCGGATCTACCGCGCGCCGATGTGGTGATCCTCGGCAGCGTGCTGCACGACTGGCCCGTGGAGCAGCGCGCCACGCTGCTGCGCAAGGCCTACGAAGCCGTGAACGACGGCGGGGCGGTCATCGTCTACGACACCATGCTCGACGACGAGCGGCGGGAGGCGGAGCCGCTGATGCTCAGCCTCATCATGATGCTGCAGTCCGCACAGGCCGCCGGCTTCGCGCCGGCCGAGTGCGGCGCGTGGATGACGGAGGCGGGCTTCACCGTCGAACGGGTGCTCCGGCTGCCCGCGCTGACCACCGCGGTGATCGGCCGCAAGAACTGACACGAAAGCACACCCGCTCCCGGACCAGAAGCCCGGGAGCGGGTGTTCCTCACGTTGAATTCCTCACCATAAACACGTGTTTCGACGCGCCTGAGCGGGGCAGCCCTGCCCGAACTCGCCAATCTGGGATAAGAACCAGCTGGATCCGACCGACATCGGCCAGGCTATTCTGGCCGACGACTGCACTGTCCATGAACTTCGGGGGAATACATGTCAGGCTCGCCTCGCATCAGTGTCCTGCTCGTCGATTCGCACCCCATCTCGCTGACCGGGCTGCAGGCCATTCTCGACGGCTGCCCCGACCTGCGGGTGGCCAGTGTCGCCCAGGACGACGCCACCGCGGCCACCAGGTACCGGGAGCTGCGGCCCGATGTCGTCATCATCAACGCCCACAAGAACGCCACACAGGCTCTGAAGAGCATAGACGCGCTCTCGCCGCCCCGTTCGACGCTCCCGCCCCCGAATGTCCTCGTCCTGATCGACGATGTGGGCGCGGCGGCGGACCAAGTGCTCCAGGCCGGCGTGAACGGCCTGTTGTCCAGTGGGAGCAGCGCACAGGAGCTCGCCGCCGCGGTCCGCATCATGGCCGCCGGCCGGTCCCTGCTCATCCCCAGGGCCCAGCAGGATTCAGCCGACTCTCCGCTCGATCCGCTGACCGAGCGGGAAATCGAGGTATTTCGCCTCATGACGCGAGGATTCAGCAATGCCGAGATTTCTGAGGAATTGACGCTGAGTCAGAGCACCGTGAAATCTCATATCCAGAAAGTAATGGAGAAGTTGAGCCTTCGCAACAGGGTGCACGCGGTCATCTTCGCCTACGAGAAGAACATCATTCACGCCGGGCCACTGCGCGCGGGCCCGGACCGGGAATCGGTCCGTCCGGCGCGAGCAGCTGCGCGATGACCCGCCTGGTATCGAACACGTTCCGGTCCTCGACGACCAGACCGTTCTCCACCCGCCACAGTTGGATGCCTTCGGAGGAGATGTCGCGCCCGGTGGGTGCCAGCCCGGCGAACTCCCCCACGTGCGTGCCGCGTGCGGTGTACCAGCTCGCCACCCAGGGCCCCTCCGCCACCTGAAGTCCGACGTCGACCCTGAGCCCGGCGAATGCGGCGCGCCGCGACCACACGCTCCGCTTGGGGCCGGCGGGGCCGACCGGTTCGCCGTTCAGCAGGAACTCGGGGGCGAAGATCCGGTCGGCGGCCTGCAGGTTCCCGCGGCTCCAGCCCTCGTCGAACCACAGCCGCGCGAGGGCCTTGTTGGCTTCCTGGACACCCGGTTCCCCGTGCGGGGTCACGGCGCTCAACGGCCCGGCTCCGGGGAAGCGGAGAGCGGCGGCGCACCCGCCGCGCGCAGCGCCGCGAGGCTTTCGCGGCCGACGCTGTTCAGTTCCGGCACCGGGGACGCCGCCGCCCATTTCAGAAAATCTGCAATCTGGCCCTGATCCGGGTGGATGAACCGCTGCTTCACGTCCTTCCAGCCGAATCCGTCGTGCACCGCACCGGATTCCCGGATCTGTTCGAGAATGAGGTCCGCCGCCGTGTCGCCGTCGATCAGCTTCGCCTCGTACCGCGCGCAGGCCTCGGCCGTCACGGCGAGCAGCGCCTTGAATTCGTCGTTGTCCGGCCACCAGAGGCCGGTGTGGGGCGCCTTCTCCAGTGCGTCGAAGACGCTCGTGTCGCCGTCTCCGCGGAACTTCCGCAGCGCATTGTTGATCCGGAGGGTGCCGGGGGTGCTGCCGCTCCCCCAGACCCGGAACACCGCGTCCCAGAGGCGGAAGTGGGAGAAGGCGATGAAGGAGCAGTTGACGAGCGTGTCGTTGTAGTCGAGCAGTCCCTGTTCGAGCTCCTCGACGTGACGGAAGCGCTCTTCCGCGAAGTCGTCGTCGGCGAGGGCCCCGAGGAGACGCGGGGCGAGGGCGTGGATGATCTCGAAGGTGTTGGACATGCCTCGGGAGTACAAGGGGTCCAGGAAACCCGCGGCGTGCGACATCAGGCACCACCGGTGTCCCACCGTCTTGTTGGACGAGTATTGGAGCCGCCCGGTGGAGACCCACTCCCGGACCTTCCTGGCTCCCTCGAACTGCCGCTCCACCGCCGGGAACCGGCTGAGCAGCCGGGCGAACTCCTCCTCGGCCCCGATCCCTTCCGGCTTGGGGTACGTGCGCGGGTCGAGGGTGACTCCCACACTGCACAGCGGGTTGCGGGAGAGCTCGTGGTTGTCGAAGGGGATGATCCAGAACCAGCCCCGGTCGAAGAGGTGGTGCATGGTGCCGTTGTGCCACGGGACGGGCGGCCGGCTCTGCTCCGGGACCTCGAGCACGTCGTCGAAGGGGCGTACCCCGATCATGTGCGTGAACAGGGACCGCGAGTGGTGGCGGAAGCGCGCCGGCTGCTCGCGCAGCCCGAGGTGGTCCGCCAGCGGGGAGCGGAAGCCGCTCGCGTCCACCAGGTAGCGGGCCCTGACGACCTGTCCGTCGGTGCCGGTGACCGTGACGCCGGCGTCGTCGAAGTCGATGTTCTCCGCCCGCCACTGCTGACGCGTGTCGCAGCCGTATCCGACGGCCACGCGGAGCAGGTAGGCGTCACTGTCCTGCCGGAAGAGGTGGCTCGCGGAGGTCAGCGCGTCGGGGATGACGAACTGGTGCGCTTCGTCCGGGTCGGGCTCCTGGCCCGGGCGGTGCAGCATGAATCCGAAGTGCTGCTTGCGGCCGAAGGTGTTGCTCACCTTCTGGTTGATCGTGGTCGCGTCGGTCAGGGCCTGGAACTCCGGTACGTCGAAGCGCTCGGCGAGCACCTGGAGCCAGGCGATGAGCTGGGGGATCATCGACTCCCCCACCGCGAACCGCGGATGGGTGCCCGCGTCGGCTATCAGCACCTTGGCCCCGTTGCGGGCCAGTACCGCGCCGAGCGTGGATCCGGCGATTCCGGACCCCAGGATCACCACGTCGTGGCTGGGCTTCTGTGCGGACGCCGTCGGTCGTCCGGACTCGGTCGGTCGTACGGACTCGGTCGATCGTGCGGACTCGGTCGATCGTGCGGTCACGGTCGGTTCCCTTCGCAGTCGTCTGGTCGCGGGGGGGGGGGGGGGGCCGGGGGGCGCCCGGGCACCCACATACACAACCGATAATTGGGGGAGAATCAATATTAATTGGGGGGCACCCC